>JBAVQZ010000250.1:0-3598 GCA_049694515.1 Paracoccaceae bacterium
GGCGGGGACGATCTCACGGCGTTCCCTCACGCGGCCGGCGCTTCACACCCCTCCACGGTCCGGGCGCCGCGCACTGTCCCGTTTGTCTGACCTGTTCGTGGAAAGGCCGGTTTCATGTCTGATGGCACCTCGACCGACACCATCACCTTCACCCTCGACGGCCGCGAGGTCACCGCCGCGCCCGGCCAGACCATCTGGGAGGTGGCGAACGGACGCGGCCTGGTGATCCCGCATCTGTGCCACAAGCCCGCCCCCGGCTACCGCCCCGACGGCAACTGCCGCGCCTGCATGGTCGAGATCGAGGGCGAACGGGTGCTGGCAGCGTCCTGCATCCGGGAGCCGGCCGAGGGGATGGTGGTTGCCACCAATTCCGCGCGGGCCGAGGACGCGCGGCGGACGGTCATGGAACTGCTGCTGGCCGATCAGCCCGAGCAATCGGCGGCACATGACCGCTCGTCCCATCTGTGGGACATGGCCGTGACGCAGGGTGTCGGCGAAAGCCGGTTCCCCAAGCTTGAACGGGAGCGCATCCCGCTGCTCGACGACAGCCACGTCGCGATGCGCGTCAACCTGGACGCCTGCATCCAGTGCGGGCTGTGCGTCCGCGCCTGCCGCGAGGTGCAGGTCAACGACGTGATCGGCATGGCCGGGCGCGGGCATGACGCCTGGCCCGTCTTCGATTTCGACGACCCGATGGGCGACAGCACCTGCGTGGCCTGCGGCGAATGCGTGCAGGCCTGCCCCACCGGCGCGCTGATGCCGGCCACCGTGCTGGACGACGCGCAGCAGGGCGACAGCGCCGATTTCGACCGCGAGGTGCAAAGCGTCTGCCCGTTCTGCGGCGTCGGTTGCCAGGTCAGCCTGAAGGTCAAGGACGGGCGTGTCAAATACGTGGACGGCATCAACGGCCCGGCGAACGAGGGGCGGCTTTGCGTCAAGGGCCGCTTCGGCTTTGACTACATCCACCACCCGCACCGGCTGTCCAAACCGCTGATCCGTCGGGACGACGCACCGGCAAAAGGGCTGAACGTGGACCCCGCCAACTGGCAGGACTTCTTCCGCGAAACGACATGGGACGAGGCGCTTGATGTGGCCGCGGGCGGTCTGGCGAAGCTGCGGCAGGCGCATGGCGGCGCCTCGGTCGCGGGCTTCGGCAGCGCCAAATGCACCAACGAGGAGGCGTATCTGTTCCAGAAACTGATCCGCCAGGGCTTCGGCCACAACAACGTCGATCACTGCACCCGGCTCTGCCACGCCTCCTCGGTCGCGGCTCTGATGGAAAACGTGGGCTCGGGCGCCGTCACCGCCACCTTCAACCAGATCGAGAACGCAGACGTCGCCATCGTCATCGGCGCCAACCCGGTCGAGAACCACCCCGTCTCCGCGACCTATTTCAAGCAGTTCACCAAGCGCGGCGGCAAGCTGATCGTGATGGACCCGCGCGGCGTCGGGCTGCGCCGCTTCGCCACGCACATGCTGCAGTTCCGCCCGGGCGCCGATGTCTCGATGCTGAACGCGATCATGCACGTGATCGTCGAGGAAGGTCTTTACGACCAGCAGTATATTGCGGCCTTCACCGAGAACTGGGAGGCCGAGAAAGAGCATCTGAAGGGCTTTGCGCCCGAGAAGATGTCGGAAATCTGCGGCATTCCACCCGAAACCCTGCGTCAGGTCGCGCGCGAATTCGCCGGCGCAAAGGCCGCGATGATCTTCTGGGGCATGGGCATCAGCCAGCATATCCACGGCACCGACAATTCGCGCTGCCTGATCTCGCTCGCACTGATGTGTGGCCATGTCGGCCGGCCCGGCACCGGGCTGCACCCCTTGCGCGGGCAGAACAACGTGCAGGGCGCATCGGACGCGGGCCTCGTGCCGATGTTCCTGCCCGACTACCAGAGCGTGACCGACGACGGTGTGCGCCGCGCCTTCACCGAGGTCTGGCAGTCCGGCGATTTCAGTGCCGAGAAGGGACTGACCGTGACCGAGATCATGGATGCGGTGCATGACGGGCGGATCCGCGGCATGTATATCCTGGGCGAGAACCCGGCGATGTCGGATCCGGACGTGGACCATGCGCGCGACGCGCTGGCAAAGCTCGAGCATCTGGTGGTGCAGGACATCTTCCTGACCGAGACGGCGAACTACGCCGACGTGATCCTGCCCGCCTCGGCCTTCGCCGAGAAATCCGGCACCGTGACCAACACCAACCGCCAGGTGCAGATGGGCCGCCCCGCCGTGCCGCCCCCGGGCGAGGCGCGCGAGGACTGGACCATCACCGTCGATCTGGCCAACCGGCTGGGGCTGGATTGGCGCTATGACGGCCCGGCGGACGTGTTCGCCGAGATGAAGCGGAACATGAAAAGCCTCGACAACATCACCTGGGAGCGGCTGGAGCGCGAGAACGCGGTCACCTATCCCTGCAAGACGCCCGACGGCCCGGGCGAGGCGGTGGTCTTCGGCGATGGTTTCCCCCGCCCCGAGGGCCGCGCGCGCTTCACCCCCGCCTCCGTGATCCCGCCTGACGAGGCGCCGGATGCCGACTACCCGATGGTCCTGACCACCGGTCGGCAGCTGGAGCATTGGCACACCGGATCGATGACCCGCCGCTCGCGCGTGCTGGACGCGGTCGAACCCGAGGCCAACTGCTCGATGCACCCGAAAACGCTGCGCCGGCTGGGCGTGGCACCGGGCGAAATGGTGCGGCTGACCACGCGGCGCGGCACAGTCACGGTGATGGCCCGCGCCGACCGCGCCGTGGCCGAGGACATGGTGTTCCTGCCATTCGCCTTTGTCGAGGCGGCGGCGAACCTGCTGACCAACCCGGCGCTGGACCCCTACGGCAAGATCCCGGAGTTCAAGTTCTCGGCGGTGAAGGTGGAGGCGGCGAAGACCGCGGAAGCCGCCGAATAGGTCTTGAAACCGCACGCCATGGGGCTTTTGATCGGCCCATGGCGAACGCGGTCTTCATCCAGAACCCGGTGTCGATTTACAAGGACCGGCCCGGCGTCGCCTATCACTTTCCGAGACAGTATCTGCGCAGCGTCGAAGCCTGCGTCGATGATTGGGTCGTCTTCTATGAGGGGAAGAAGGGCGCGCGCGGCTATGTCAGCGTGCAGAAGGTCAAGGACGTGATCCCGGACCACGACCTGCAAGACCATTTTTATGCAATTCTCGAGCCGGGAACGCTGTGGGAATTCGAACAGGTCGTCCCGCGCAACGACCCGATGGGGCTGGCCTATGAGCAAGCGTTGCGCGGCCCCTCGGGCGCCGCGATGACCGGCGGCGCCAGCGTCTCCGCGGTCCGGCGGTTGAGTTTTGACGAATTCGTCTCGATCGTCTCGGCCGGTCTGCGCCCTCTGAGCGGGCCGGACGCCCTGCCCCGCGACGTGTCGGAACCCGCCGTCGCAGCGGGCTTTTCCGACCAGCCGCAGACGCCTTTCGACATTCCGGAACTGCAGTCATTCCGGCCGGAGGTCCTGGTCTCGCGCGCCGCGCGCGATCAGTCCTTCGCCCGCATGGTGAAGGCTGCCTACAACGGGCGCTGCGCCATTTCCGGGCTCGACCTGAGAAACGGTGGCGGCCGGTCCGAGGTGCAGGC
>JBAVQZ010000251.1:0-3654 GCA_049694515.1 Paracoccaceae bacterium
AGCGTGCGACGTCTCCGATGTTCATGATCTTCTCCTCACTCGGCCGGTGCGGGCGCAAGCGCGGCGTCCCGGGTTGCCTGGGTATCCTCGTCGCGGAGGACCGGCTCCACGAAGCGCAGCCGCAGCGCGTTGGACAGCACGAACACGCTGGACAGCGCCATCGCGCCGGCCGCCAGCACCGGCGACAGCAATACGCCGAAGGCCGGATACAGCGCCCCTGCGGCCACCGGGATCAGCGCCACGTTGTAGCCGAAGGCCCAGAACAGGTTCTGCTTGATGTTGCGCATGGTCAGCGCCGAGATCGCGAAGGCGTTCACCACGCCGCCGGGATCGCCCGACATCAGCACCACGTCGGCGCTTTCGATGGCGACATCCGTGCCTGAGCCCAGGGCGATGCCGACATCCGCCGCCGCCAGTGCCGGGGCGTCGTTGATGCCGTCCCCCACGAAGGCCAGCCGCCGCCCGCCCGCGCGCAGCTTGTCCAGCGCCGCGACCTTGCCTTCGGGCAGAACGTCGGCGACGACGCGGTCGATGCCCAGCTGGCGCGCAATCGCCTGCGCCGTGCGATGGGTGTCGCCGGTGATCATCGCCACCTCCAGCCCGAGGTCATGCAGCGCGTCGACGGTGGCTTTCGATCCGGGCTTCACCGGGTCCGACACGGCGATGACCGCGGCGATGCGGCCGTCGATCGCCGCATAAAGCGGTGTCTTGCCATCGGCGCCCAGGGCGGCGTGCGCCGCGCCAAGGGCGCCCGTGTCGATGTCGTGCCGCGCCATCAGACGCTCTGCGCCGACCAGAATCTGCCGGCCGTCGACAATGGCGCTGATGCCGAAGCCGGTGACCGAGTCGAACCCCTCCGCCGTCGGCAGGTCGAGGCCCTCGACCCGCGCCGCCTGAACGATGGCCGCGCCGACCGGGTGTTCCGAGGACGACTCGGCCGCCGCGACCAGGCGCAACACCTCGGCCCGCGTGATCCAATCGGCGGGGGCGAGATCGGTCAGGGTCGGGCGCCCCTCGGTCAGCGTGCCGGTCTTGTCGAGGGCCACGATGTCGGTGCCTTGCAGCGCCTGCAGCGCGTCCCCCTTGCGAAACAGCACGCCCATCTCGGCCGCGCGCCCGGTGCCGACCATGATCGAGGTCGGCGTGGCCAGGCCCATGGCGCAGGGGCAGGCGATGATAAGCACCGACACGCCCGCGACCAGCGCATGGGTCAGTGCCGGTTCCGGGCCGAAGGCCAGCCAGATCAGTATCGTCAGCGCGGCCAGCCCCATGACGGCGGGCACGAACCACATCGTCACGCGGTCCACCAGCGCCTGAATGGGCAGTTTGGCGCCCTGCGCCTGCTCGACCATCCGGATGATCTGCGCCAGCACGGTGTCGCCGCCGACCCGTGTCGCGCGGAAGGTGAACGTGCCGGTGCCATTTACCGTGCCGCCAACCACCTGATCCCCGTCGCTCTTTCCAACCGGCATCGGCTCGCCGCTGATCATGCTCTCGTCGACGAAGCTGGTCCCGCCTGTCACCTCGCCATCCACCGCGATCCGCTCGCCGGGGCGCACGCGCAGGATGTCGCCTACAACGATCTGCTCGATGGGCAGCTCGTGCTCGATCCCGTCGCGTTCCACATGCGCCGTCTTGGATTGGAGCGCCAGCAGCTTTCGGATCGCCTGGCCGGTACGGCCCTTCGCGCGCGCTTCCATCCACCGGCCCAGCAGGATCAGCACAACGATGATCGCCGCCGCTTCGTAATAGACGGCGCGGCTGGTCTCGGGCAGAAGGGCAGGGAAGAAGGTGGCGATGACGGAAAACAGGTAGGCCGCCGAGGTGCCGAGCGCGACCAGGCTGTTCATGTCGGGCGCGCCGCGCAGCAGCGCCGGGAGGCCGTGGCGATAGAATTGCCGCCCCGGCCAGGCCAGCACCAGCGATGTCAGCACGAATTGCGCGATCCAGCTGGCCTGGTGTCCGATCGTGCTGCCGATCCATTCATGGAAGGCGGGGATCACGTGACCGCCCATCGCCAGAACCGATACAGGCACCGCAAGCGCGGCGGCGATCAGGGTGTTGCGGCGAAGGCGGTCGATTTCGCTGTTCCGGCGATCTGGCGCATCCGGGCTCTGCCGCGTCTTCAGTTGCGCCGGATAGCCCGCGTCGCCCGACGCGCGGACGAGATCGGCGGGGGCAAGCTGCCCCTCGAGATAGCTCACCCGCGCCGTTTCATTCGCGAGGTTGACCGAGGCGTCCAGAACGCCGGGCAGCGCCTTCAGCGCGTGCTCCACCCGCGCCACGCACGAGGCGCAGGACATGTTCGCGATCTCCAGCGTGACATCCGCCACGCGCGCCGGATAGCCGGCGGCGTCCAGCGCATCGACGATCGCGCCCGGCTCCGCAGGCGCGTGAAAGGCCACCTGGACGGTCTCGTTGGCAAGGTTCACGGCGGCGCTTTCGACACCGTCAAGTGCGCGGACTGCCTTTTCCACGCGCCCCGCGCAGGACGCGCAGGACATGTTGGCGACGGAAAGCCTGAATTCGGAGTGTTTCGGCATGGAGTTCCCTCGAATGAGCATCTCGAGGCCGATATAGGGCTTCCATCTGCTGGAAGGTCAAGAGACAGAGAAAAATTCCGCGCGCACGCTGACACGCGGTCGGCCGCGGTTGCCCGAAACGCAAGACGCCCGGCGCGGCCGGGCGTCTTTATCATCATAAATACAGTATGTTAGTCCATCTGCTTGAAGTGGAACTCGCCACCTTCCTTCAAACCCGAGGGCCAGCGCGACGTCACCGTCTTGGTCCGCGTGTAAAAACGGAACGCGTCGGAGCCGTGCTGGTTCAGGTCGCCGAAGCCGGATTTCTTCCAGCCGCCAAAAGTGTGATAGGCCAGCGGCACCGGGATCGGCACGTTCACGCCCACCATGCCGACATTGATCCGGCTGGAGAAATCGCGCGCCGTGTCGCCGTCGCGCGTGAAGATCGCGGTGCCGTTGCCGTATTCGTTGTCCATCACCAGGTTCAGCGCGTCGTCATAGCTGTCGGCGCGGACCTGGCAGAGCACGGGGCCGAAGATCTCCTGCTGGTATATGTCCATGTCCGGCGTGACACGGTCGAACAGGTGCGGGCCCACGAAAAAGCCGTCCTCGTAGCCCTGAAGCTTGAAGTCGCGGCCGTCGACGACCAACTCGGCGCCCTGCTTGATGCCGCTTTCCACAAGGCCGAGGATCTTTTCCTTTGCGGCGGCGGTCACGACGGGGCCGTAATCCACGTCGTCGCCGGCGGTATAGGGTCCGACCTTCAGCTTCTCGATGCGCGGCACCAGCTTCTCGATCAGCTTGTCGGCGGTCTTTTCGCCGACCGGCACCGCGACCGAGATCGCCATGCAGCGTTCGCCCGCTGCGCCATAGCCCGCACCCACCAGCGCGTCTGCCGCCTGGTCCATGTCGGCGTCCGGCATCACGATCATGTGGTTCTTTGCGCCGCCGAAGCACTGGACGCGCTTGCCGTTGGTGCAACCGCGGCCATAGATGTACTGCGCAATCGGGGTGGAGCCCACGAAGCCGACCGCCTGGATCGTCTCGTTGTCGAGGATCGCGTCCACCGCTTCCTTGTCACCGTTGACGACCTGGAGCACACCGTCGGGCAGGCCGGCCTCCTTCATCAGCT
>JBAVQZ010000252.1:0-7425 GCA_049694515.1 Paracoccaceae bacterium
GGCTTCGGGCGCGGGCTTTGGGCGGGGCGACTTCTCGATTTCGGGTGCCTTCGGGGCGGGCGCGGTCACATCGGCATTCGGGGCCGAGGCGGGCGCCGTCAGCGCCGCGTATTCCTCGCCCGAGACAAGCGAGACCTGCGCCACTTCCACGGGGTCGTGCCGCGACGCGGAAAACAGCCCGCCGAACAGGACCCACAGGATCAAGAGCGCATGCCCGAGTCCCGAAATGTAGATGCCCGTTTTCATGTCAGGCTCTGCCTTACCCGCCCTGTCCGCCAAGCGTTGGCCCGCCGGTATCGGTCACCAGACCGATGTTGCTGAAGCCAGCGGCGTTGAGCGCGCCCATGACCTGCACCACCCTCTCATAAGGAATGGCACCGTCGGCGCGCAGGAAGATCTTGTCGTTGCTGCGCTCGGCCGAAATCGCCCGAAGCTTCGGGATCAACTGATCGGCGGGGGTCTCGGTGGTCTGCAGGGTGATCTTTCCCTCGGCCGTCAGCGTGACCGTCAGCGGCTCCTCCTGCTCCGAGGGCAGGGCCTCGGCGGCCGTCTTGGGCAGTTCCACCGGCACGCCCACGGTCAGCAGCGGCGCGGCGACCATGAAGATGATCAGAAGCACCAGCATCACGTCCACGAAAGGCGTGACGTTGATCTCGGACATCGCGGCCGACCGCGCGCGGCTGCGCCGCCGCCGATTTCCGCCCTTGCGTTGAACGACCCCCGCCCCCATCGCTCAACTATCCAACTGACGCGAAAGGATGGTCGAGAACTCATCGGCAAAGGCTTCGTACCCGCCGACGATCCGGTCGCTGTCGGCCGAAAGCTTGTTGTAGAACACGACCGCCGGGATCGCCGCCAGAAGGCCCAGCGCGGTGGCCATCAGCGCCTCGGAAATGCCGGGGGCGACGACCGCGAGGTTCGTGTTCTGCTGCATCGCGATCTGCTCGAACGCGTTCATGATGCCCCAGACCGTGCCGAACAGGCCGATGAACGGCGCGGTGGAGCCGACCGTGGCCAGGAACGACAACCCGCCGTTCATCCCCTCCGCCTCCTTGGCGATCGCCACGTCCATCGAACGGTCGATCCGCGGCGATGCACCGGGGATCAACGCGCCGTCCTGCCGATGCGAGCGGCGCCATTCCATCATCCCGGCCGCGAAGATCCGCTCTGACGGGCCGCCCGGGTCCTGCCCGACCTTCTCGAAAAGCTCGTCCAGCGGCTCGCCCGACCAGAACGAGGCGTC
Source organism: Paracoccaceae bacterium (assembly GCA_049694515.1). GTDB lineage: Bacteria > Pseudomonadota > Alphaproteobacteria > Rhodobacterales > Rhodobacteraceae > JADQCB01. The sequence continues at coordinate 1,244 of JBAVQZ010000252.1, forward strand.
GAACTCCTCCGCTTCGCTGCGGGCGCTTCGAAAGGTTATCAGTTTCTGGATGATGATCGCCCAGCTCCAGAAGGAGGCGACGATAAGAAGGATCATGACGATCTTCACGGCGAAAGTGGCGCGCGCGAAAAGGGCGAGCATGGAGAAATCGATCTCCTGCGCCATCGCAAGGGTGTGGGTTTCCATCTGCCTGCTCGTTGTTGGGCCGCGTTTGTCCGGCTCTGATTACCGCGGACCCTACCGCGTTTTAAGGGGAAATGCCAACACAACCGCGTCATCGCGCGGATGTGCCTAACCCTGCGCCAGCAATCGGCGAATATCTGCCGGAAGGCGGGCGGGCCGGCCATCCCCCGTCAGCGCCGCAAGGGTGACAGCGGCGGTGAACAGCACCTCATCGCCGCGCAGCACACGCTGGATCAACTCGATCCGTGCGCCGGTGATCCGCCGGGCGCGGGTCTCCACGTCTAAAAGATCGTCGAACCGGCCCGGCGCAAGGTAATCCGCCTCCACCCGGCGCACGGCAAAGACGATGCCCTCTTCGGCCTTCAGGCGCCCCTGGTCGATGCCCAGCCCGCGCACCCATTCGGTCCGGCCGCGTTCGATGAATTTCAGGTAATTGGCATAGTAGACGATCCCGGCCAGATCGGTATCCTCGTAATAGACACGGACGGGAAAGCGGTGGATCATTGAGTGGCGCCCAGCCGTGCTGCCAGCCGCAGGGCGTGGGCCGGGTCGTCGGCACAGGCCGGCATCACCGGGTCATAGGCCGCGCGGATCACGTCCGCGATCTCGGGGCGCAGAAGCATTTGGCCCTCCTCCGTGCGGCCCAGCGGGCTGCGACCGGAAAACGCCCTGTCGGACCACAGCAGGATCACCTGCGCCGCTTGGTTCAGCGCCACCGCCTCGGCGGGAAGTCTCGAAAGCGCATCGTCCATCCGCACGAAGACGAAGGCCGCCTTGATGGCGCCCGCCTCGTCGAACCGAAACGTCCGGTACTGGTTCGCCGCCGCGGCCTCAAGCCGTTCGATCAACTCATCAAGATCGGGAATCAGGCGGTCCAGGTTCGGCGTCTCCGACAATTCCTTCCAGTCGCGGAAGAAGAACATCATCAGGTTGGCGCCAAGCTCGGGGTCGGTTTCCGCCATCTTGTGTCCCGCAAGGCTGACGATCGCCTCACAGGCGCCCTTGACCACTTCGAGCGTCTTGTCCTCGACACCGAACACCACCGGTGCGATCGGCCGGCCCCAGCGCGCGAACAGATAACGCCCGTCGCTGCGCGTGAATAATGCCTGAACCTCGTCCGCGGTCATCTCCCTGCCTTCCGCTTCCCCGAAATATTCCCGCCGGGGGCATAAAATCTCTGCCCCGGACACACAAGCCGAACCCGATCAGGTTTCAAACAGGTCGTTCTGACCTGCGATCTTCGGCATGGGCAGCCCCAGATGCGTCCACGCCTTCTGCGCCAACATCCGGCCGCGCGGCGTGCGCTGGATCAGGCCCTGTTGAAGCAGAAACGGCTCGATCACGTCTTCCAGCGAGTCGCGGCTTTCGCTGAGCGCGGCGCAAAGCGTCTCCACCCCGACCGGGCCACCTCCGTAATTCTCGGCGATCAGACGAAGGTAACGCCGGTCCGCACCGTCGAGACCCAGGTGATCCACTCCGAGCCGCGTCAAGGCGTTGTCGGCGATACCGCGCGTGATGCGCCCGTCGCCCTCGACCACCGCGAAATCAAGCACGCGGCGCAGCAAGCGCCCGGCGATTCGCGGGGTGCCTCGGGCGCGCCGGGCGATCTCGCGCGCGCCTTCGGGCTCGGCCGGAACGCCCATCAGGCGGGCGCCGCGGGTCACGATCTCGTTGAGCTCCTCGACGGTGTAGAACAACAACCGCGTGGGGATGCCGAAGCGGTCCCGCAGGGGCGTGGTCAGCAGACCCATCCGCGTGGTGGCACCGACCAGCGTGAAGGGCTGCAACTCGATCCGCACGGTGCGTGCCGCTGGCCCTTCGCCAATCACGAGATCAAGCTCGAAATCCTCCAGCGCCGGGTAAAGCACCTCCTCCACCACCGGGTTGAGACGGTGGATCTCGTCGATGAACAGAACATCGCGCGCTTCCAGATTGGTCAGGATGGCCGCCAGATCGCCCGCCTTGGCCAACACCGGTCCGCTGGTCATACGAAAATTCACGCCAAGCTCCCGCGCGACTATCTGCGCCAGGGTCGTCTTGCCCAGCCCCGGCGGCCCATGGAACAGCGCATGGTCCATCGCCTCGCCCCGCATTCGGGCGGATTCGATGAAGACCTTCAGGTTCGCGCGTGCCTCGGCCTGGCCGATGAACTCGTCCAGCACCTGGGGGCGCAGCGCGCGGTCGGCATCCTCGGGGCGCGGGTCGGGGCGCAGGGTCGGGTCGGGCTCGGTCATCATGCGGCCTTCGAGGGAAACTTTCCGTGAACATGCCCCGGAACCGCCCTCCTGTGCAAGCCGCGCCAGTTCCTCTGCAAGGGAAAATCAGCCCCAGGGCCCGGCGTCGGACGTCGTCGCCGACCGCTGCGTCTCTCCGGCCATCTCGCGCAAAGCGGCGATGCGGTTGGCCGTCGAGGGGTGCGTGGCGAACAGCCGGTCGCGGGCATGCATGTGCAACGGGTTGATGATGAACATATGCGCCGTGGCCGGGTTGCGCTCGGCCGCCGGGTTGTCGATCCGCTGCGCCAGCGCGTCGATGCGCCCCAGTGCCGAAGCCAGCCACAGCGGGTGCCCGCAGATCTCGGCCCCGCCCCGGTCGGCGGCGTATTCCCGCGTGCGGCTGATCGCCATCTGCACAAGCCCCGCCGCCAGCGGCGCCAAGATCATCATCGCCAGCGTTTCGATCAGTCCCGGCCCGTTGCGGCCGCCGCGAAAGAAGAACGCGAAGTTGGCCAGCATCGAGATCGCGCCGGCGAAGGTCGCGGTCACCGTCATGATAAGAGTGTCGCGGTTGCGGACATGGGCCAGCTCATGCGCCAGGACGCCGGCCAGTTCCTCGCGGCTGAGCGCGCGCATCAAGCCGGTCGTCGCGGCGACGGCGGCATTCTCAGGCCCGCGCCCGGTGGCGAAGGCGTTGGGCTGGTCGGTGTCGATCACGTAAACGCGGGGCATCGGAAGCCCGGCGTTCGAGGACAGCTCGCGCACCAGAGAGACCAGGTCGGGCGCGGTTCGGGCATCGACCTCGTGCGCCTGGTGCATTCGCAGCACCGCCTTGTCCGAGTTCCACCATGTGAAGAGATTCATGGCCGCAGCCACCACCAATGCGATGATCGCACCGGTTTGCCCGCCCAAAAGCGCGCCAAGCCCCATGAAAAGCGCGGTCATCACCGCCATCAGGATCGCTGTACGAACGTAGCCCACTCTTCTGCCTCCAAAACCCGGATCGAACCGACAGGGATATGGAAACAGCACTTGCCGGGTGCAAGTTCCGCCTCAGCCTTTCGGCGCCAGCAGCTTCAGAGCAGCGCGGATCAGCGCCGTCGTGTCGGCGGTTGGATCGGCGCCAGCTGCCTCGGCCACCGCGCCCGCGGCTTCCCCGGGCGCGTAACCCAGATTGCCTAACGCGGACAGCGCCTCGGCCTGCGCCGACGCGGATGAGGGAACGGCAGGCTTTTGCATGGCAGACGCCGGTGCGGCATCCTCGATCACCTCGGCCGGCGCTTCGCCCGTGGCCGCCTGAAGGCTGGCCCCCATCGCCATTACCGATGGCGCCTTGTCCTTCAACTCGTTCACCACGCGCTGCGCGATCTTCGGGCCGACGCCGGGCGCTGCTTTCACGGCGGCCCAGTCGCCCAGCGCGATCGCGCGGCTGACCCCCTCGGCCCCCAGAGTGCCCAGAATCGCCATAGAGGCCTTGGCGCCGATTCCCTGGACGCTCGTCAGAAGGCGGTGCCATTCCTTTTCCAGAAGGGTCGGGAAGCCGAAGAGTTGCAGCAGATCCTCACGCACCAGCAATTCGGTATAAAGCGCCACGGGCTGCCCCGGCCCGGGCAGGCCGGCCAAGGTCCGGTCCGAGACATGCACGATGTATCCCACGCCGCGCACGTCGATCAGCACGTGATCCGCGGCTCGATACTCCAGCCGCCCGGCGATCTTGCCGATCATGACGCCCGCCCCACGGCGGCGGCCAGCCTACCGGCGGTGCGAGCGTGGTGCGCGTGGCACAGCGCGATGGCCAGCGCATCCGCAGCATCCGCCCCGACGATCTCGATCCCCGGCAGTTGCAGGCGCACCATGTGAACGATCTGGCGCTTGTCGGCATGACCCACGCCGACGACAGTCTTCTTGACGGCGTTGGGCGCGTATTCACCCACGGCGATGCCGGCCTGCGCCGGCACCAGAAGCGCGATGGCCCGCGCCTGGCCCAGTTTCAGCGTCCCGGCACCATCCTTGTTTACGAAGGTCTGCTCGACCGCGGCGGTGTCGGGGGCGTATCGCGCGACGATTTCCGTCAGCTGGCTGTGCAGGCTCAGCAACCGCTCCGACAGATCATCCCCTTCGGAGTGGCAAATCCCGTTCGCCACGTGGGAAATGCGCGATCCGTCCGAATCGATCACGCCCCAACCCATGTTGCGAAGCCCGGGATCGACTCCCAAAACACGCATGCTCGCCCCGATCATTGTCTCTTTTTTGACGCAGTAGCACGAAAAGCGAACACCGGCTAGGGACAATGCGGAACCTGCGGGTTCGGCGGAGGAATGCCGATGCTGTCCCAAATGGCAGAAAATCGTCGCGAAATGACCTGAAAACGACACTGCGCTGTAAGGATTTTTACGTTTTGTAACATTGCTTTAGAAGATCGAGGAGGCATGTGCAATTTGCATGCCGCCATGCAAAAAACGCAGATTGCGTAGTTGCGAAACGGTCCCTATTTGCGCCTTGTCCGGGCGAAAACGTCCGGGCCCATTTCTGGCAAAGGACCACCACGATGGCTGCAATCGAGATCATCCGCCCCCTCGCCGGCGGCCGCCTGCCTGGCGGTCGCTTGAGCCGGTTTTTCAATTCGTTCTCCAACTGGAACAAGGCGCGCGTGACGCGCCGCGCGCTTGGAAAGCTCACCGACCGCGAACTTGACGATATCGGACTGAGCCGCAACGAAATCGAAAATCTCTTCGGCTGAACCCGGCCGGCAAAACGACCATGCAAAGGCCCCGCACCGGCACAAGCCGGTGGCGGGGCTTTCCTTTTTTGCGGCTCCGTCAGACCGGGCGTTTGAACACGTCCGCCAGGAAACCGGCCAGCCACACGGTGGCCGCGTCGGCCTGCATGACATAGGCGCCAATCGCCTCGACCTGAGATCCCTGTCGCAGACGCTCAACCCGGTTCTGGTAGTCGTCGGGACCGATCTGAATATATAGAACCGCCTTCAGCACCAGCCCGAAGGCCAGGACCAGCATTAGCGGCCGCAGCAGGGACCGCTGCGCGGGACGTTCGACATAAACCGACCGCCCTAGCGTTCCGGCCGCTTCGAAACCGCCGCCGCGGCGATGGATACGGTTCACCCGGCGAAGGCGGCCATGAAAATCCCGAAGGTTCGGGTCGACCATGATAATCACCTCCTACTTGCCCCACACATTGACAACTATGCGTTTGAAAAGAGGCGATTTTATGGCGGCACTATTTCCGTTTCAGCAACGATAACGTGGTCCACTCGGCGATTTCCTCGCGTTCATGGACATCAAAGCCCGTTTCGGCATAGGCGGCGACGACATCGTCGGCCTGCTCGTTCAGAATTCCCGACAGAATCGCATGGCCGCCAGGAACGACATGCCGGCCCATATCCGGGGCCAGATCGACAAGCGGACCTTTCAGGATATTGGCGAAGACAAGATCGAACGGGGCGACAGCCTGCAATACCGGATGGTCAAAGCCCGCAGCCTCGACACATCGCACGCGCCCCGCCAACCCGTTGCAGGCGATGTTGGCCTCGGCCACCTGGACGGCCACTTCGTCTATATCACTGGCCAGCACCGGGTTGGGCCAGATTTTCGCCGCCGCCATCGCCAACACCGCGGTGCCGCAACCGATGTCGGCCACGTTGCGGCCCTCGAACCCTTCCTTCGCCAACCGCTCCAGCGCGCGCAGGCAGCCCAGCGTAGTGCCATGATGGCCGGTGCCGAAGGCCATCGCCGCCTCGATCAAAAGGGCCACGGCGCCTTCGGG
>JBAVQZ010000253.1:0-5849 GCA_049694515.1 Paracoccaceae bacterium
GTCATGGTGGTGGAGGCGGCGGCACGCTCGGGCAGCCTGATCACCGCGAAGACCGCGCTCGACCAGGGGCGCGAGGTGCTTGCGGTGCCGGGCCACCCGTTCGACGCGCGTGCCGCTGGCTGCAACATGCTGATCCGCGACGGTGCGACGCTGGTGCGTGGCGCGAAGGACGTTGTCGCGGCGCTGGCGCCGATCGTCGAGGATCCGCCCGACCCGCCGCAGCCTGCTCTCTGTCCGGAAATTCCACCCGGCGCGCCCGCGCGCTCCAACTCCGCGGCCGACATTCCGGCGTTGCACGCCTCGATCCTGTCGCGCCTCGGTCCCTCGCCGCTGGCCGAGGATCAGCTGATCCGCGACCTTGCCTTGCCAGCCGGCGAAGTGACGCCGGAGCTTCTGAACCTGGAACTGGACGGCCGGATCGCGCGCCAGCCCGGCGGTCTGCTGTCCCGCGCGGACTGAGCAGCCCGGTCCCGACCCGTATCCTGAAATCCCTCCGCTGCGATCCACCCGTGGCGGTTGTCCGCAGTTGCCTTGCCGCGACGTCGCGGCTTTCGGCCGCGCATTGACAATCCACATGCAACCCCCACATGTTCCGCCGCCACGACCCCCGCCTTGAGTCGAAAGGAATTTCATGCCCGTCGTCGTTGTCGAATCCCCGGCCAAAGCCAAGACAATCAACAAGTATCTGGGCGACGACTACACCGTTCTGGCCTCCTACGGGCATGTCCGCGACCTGCCACCGAAAGACGGTTCGGTCGATACCGAGCATGATTTCGACATGAAATGGGAGATCGCCAGCGACTCGAAAAAGCACGTCAAGGCCATCGCCGACGCCCTGAAGGACGACAACACGCTGATCCTGGCCACTGACCCCGACCGCGAGGGGGAGGCGATCAGCTGGCACCTGGAAGAGGCACTGAAAAAGCGCAAGGCGATCAAGAAGGACACCGCGGTCAGCCGCGTCGTGTTCAACGCGATCACCAAGAACGCGGTGACCGAAGCTATGAAGAACCCCCGGCAGGTGGATGCCCCGCTGGTCGAGGCCTATCTCGCCCGTCGCGCGCTGGATTATCTCGTCGGGTTCAACCTGTCGCCGGTCCTGTGGCGCAAGCTGCCCGGCGCGAAATCCGCCGGCCGCGTGCAATCGGTCTGCCTGCGCCTGATCGTCGAGCGCGAAATGGAGATCGAGGCCTTCCGGCCCCGCGAATACTGGACCGTCAAGGCACAGCTTTCCACCCCGCGCGGCCAGACCTATGAGGCGCGGCTGACGGTTTTGGGCGGCAAGAAGCTGGAAAAATACGACCTGGAGAACGAAACAGCGGCCGAGATGGCCGTCCAGGCGATCAACTCGCGCGATCTGACGGTGACCTCGGTCGAGGCCAAGCCGGCCTCGCGCAACCCGTCGGCGCCGTTCATGACCTCCACGCTTCAGCAGGAGGCCAGCCGCAAGTTCGGCATGGGCGCGCGCCAGACGATGAGTACGGCGCAGCGTCTGTACGAGGCCGGGCTCATCACCTACATGCGGACCGACGGGATCGACATGGCGCCCGAGGCGGTGATGGCCGCACGCGACGCGATCAAGGAACGCTACGGCGCGGACTACGTTCCCAAGTCTCCGCGCATGTACAAGAACAAGGCGAAGAACGCGCAGGAAGCGCATGAATGCATCCGGCCCACCGACATGCGCCGCGACGCGGCAAGCCTGAAGGTCAGCGAGGGCGACCAACGAAAGCTCTATGACCTGATCTGGAAACGTACGCTGGCCAGCCAGATGGAGGCCGCACGGCTGGAGCGGACCACGGTGGATGTCGGCAGTGCCGACGGACAGGTGGTGCTGCGCGCGACCGGGCAGGTGGTGCTGTTCGACGGGTTCATGAAGGTTTACGAAGAAGGCCGAGACGACGTGGTCGTCGATGACGACGACAAGCGCCTGCCGCAGATCTCCGAGGGCGAGGCGGCCAAGAAAGAAGGTGTCACGCCCGAACAGCATTTCACTCAGCCCCCGCCGCGCTATACCGAGGCGACGCTGGTCAAGCGGATGGAGGAGTTGGGCATCGGGCGCCCCTCGACCTACGCCTCTATCGTGACGACGATCCAGGACCGCGGATATGTCCGCAAGGATCAGAACCGGCTGATCCCCGAGGACAAGGGGCGGCTGGTGACGGCTTTCCTGGAAAATTACTTCCGCAAATACGTGGGCTATGAATTCACCGCCAACCTGGAGGAGGAACTTGACGACGTTTCGGCGGGGGAGCGCGACTATATCGACGTGCTGGGCCGCTTCTGGCGCGATTTCTCGGCCGCGCTGGCCGAGACTTCGGATCTGCGGATCAGCGAGGTGCTCGAAAAGATCGACGAGGTTCTGGCGCCGCATCTGTACCCGCCGCGGGAGGACGGGACCGATCCGCGGATCTGCCCCAAATGCGGCGCCGGGCGGCTGAACCTGAAGACCGCGCGCTCGGGCGGGGCGTTCATCGGCTGCTCGAACTATCCCGAATGCCGCTATACCCGGCCACTTTCGGCGCCGAATGGCGAGGATGGCGCGGCGGAGCTCGACGGCAAGGTACTGGGCCATGACGCAGGCGACGAGATTACGCTGCGGGTGGGCCGCTTCGGTCCCTATGTCCAGCGTGGAGAGCCCACCGACGATCAGCCGAAACCGCCGCGCGCGTCCCTGCCCAAGGGCTGGGCCCCCGAGGAGATCGACCTGGAAAAGGCGCTGCTGCTGCTGTCGCTTCCGCGAGAGATCGGCCCGCATCCGGATGATGGCGAGAAGGTCGAGGCCGGGATCGGGCGCTACGGGCCGTACGTGAAGCACGGCAGGCTTTACGCCAACCTGCCCGAGGTCGATGAGGTCTTCACCATCGGCATGAACCGCGCGGTCGAGGTCCTGGCCCAGAAGGCCGCCAAGACCGGGCGCGGCCGGGCCACGGCCAAGCCCATGAAGGAACTGGGCGAGCATCCGGAAAAAGGCGGCGCGGTAAACGTGATGGACGGGCGGTACGGCCCATACGTGAAGTGGGAGAAGGTCAACGCCACCCTGCCCAAGGGTACCGACCCGGACGACGTCACCATGGAGAGCGCCGTTCAGCTGATCGCCGAAAAGGCCGCGAAGAAAGGCGGACGCAAGAAGAAGGCGTGAGATGCCGCAACGCGGCAATTCGTTGACTCCGTCACGCCCGCGCGCCACAACAAGCCCCAGACTGAATTGGGGAGATATCAATGAAAAAGCTGTATGGCAGCGCGGCGGAGGCCCTTGACGGGCTCCTGTTCGACGGGATGACGATCGCCGCCGGGGGCTTCGGCCTTTGCGGCATTCCCGAACTGCTGATCCAGGCGCTCCGCGACGCGGGCACCAAGGACATCACGATCGCCTCGAATAACTGCGGAGTCGATGAGTTCGGTCTGGGCATCCTTCTGGAAAGCCGCCAGATCAAGAAGATGATGTCCTCTTATGTCGGCGAGAACGCCGAATTCATGCGTCAATACCTGTCGGGCGAGCTGGAACTGGAGTTCAACCCGCAAGGCACCCTGGCCGAGCGCATGCGCGCCGGCGGCGCCGGCATCCCGGGCTTCTATACCAAGACCGGGGTCGGCACCCAGATCGCGGAGGGCAAGGAACACAAGGAGTTCGACGGCGAGACCTATATCCTGGAGCGCGGGATCGTGGCCGACATCTCCATCGTCAAGGCGTGGAAGGCGGACGAGACCGGCAACCTGGTCTTTCGCAAGACCGCGCGCAACTTCAACCCGCCTGCGGCGACCTGCGGCAAGGTCTGCCTGGTCGAGGTCGAGGAGATCGTGCCCACAGGCAGCCTGGACCCCGACTGCATCCATCTGCCCGGCATCTATGTGCACCGCCTGATCCAGGGCGAACATGAGAAACGCATTGAAAAGCGCACCACGCGCCCGGCAGCTTGAAGGAGGTCGTGACCATGGCATGGGACCGCAATCAGATGGCCGCGCGCGCGGCACAGGAACTTGAAGACGGCATGTATGTGAACCTCGGCATCGGTATTCCGACGCTGGTGGCGAACTACATTCCCGAAGGCGTGCATGTCACGCTGCAATCGGAAAACGGGATGCTGGGCATCGGCCCCTTTCCCATCGAGGGCGAGGAAGATCCCGATCTGATCAACGCCGGCAAGCAGACGATCACCGAACTGCCGCATTCGGCCTATTTCGACAGCGCCGAGAGCTTCGCAATGATCCGTGGCGGCAAGATCGCCATGGCGATCCTGGGCGCAATGGAAGTGGCCGAGAACGGCGACCTGGCCAACTGGATGATCCCCGGCAAGCTGGTCAAGGGCATGGGCGGCGCGATGGACCTGGTGGCGGGCGTCAAGCGCGTCGTGGTGGTGATGGACCACACGAACAAGCATGGCGACAGCAAGCTGCTGAAGGAATGCACCCTGCCACTGACCGGCACCGGCGTGGTGAATCGGATCATCACCAACCTGGGTGTTCTGGACGTCGTCGACGGCGGGTTGAAGATCGTCGAATGCGCCGAAGGCGTAACCGAGGACGAGATCCGCGATGCGACCGAGGCCGCGATCGTCAACTGAAGTAAAATGATCGTCTGAAATATTTGGCGGGGGCCCTGAGGCCCCCGCGTTTTTTTGTTCGGGTCCAGACCGGGCCGGTCTCAGCTGTCGCTCTGCTCGGTGAACTGGTTCAGGACCGCCTGGGCGCGCGCATTGCCGGACTGACCGCTAAAGGTAGTCCCCTTCATGTTGTCCGCGAAGAGCCGGGCATTGGTATCGTCACCGGCGCGCTGCAGGTCGGCGAAAATCTTGACGGCTGTCGGAGGGACCGCGTTCGACGAGGACACCGTGACGGATTTGTTGACGTCCAGCCGAACCATCGCGTCGTTCCCGGTTTCGCCGGCCACACCCTTGAGTTGCGCAAGTTGCGCTGTGCTGTAGACGCCGGGCGCGACACCAAGCTGCATTTCCAGTTGCGACTGCGCGAATGCCGGAGCGGACGCGCCGATGATAAGTGCGGATGTGAGGATGAGGTTTTTCATGACTATCTCCTTGAGAGGTCTCTTGGTTTGTTTGGCGGCAGTGTATCCCGCCGCCATGACCTCTAGCTGGGTCTGAAGCCGTATCACATCAATGCACGGAGTCGTGATATATCGCAATTTAATGTGTATTTACGCACACTTTGTGTGAGCCGCCCAGCCCACTTTGCATGTAACAAATCGCCCCACAGGACCCCATCTTTCCCGATCGGCTCGTGCTAGCCCGACTGGCTGGCGGAAAAGACGCAGCCATCACTGACCAGTTCAGGCGGCGTCACGCACAGGTTGCGCGCGATCGTCCAGGCCGCCAGCACCTTCGGCACGTAATCGCGCGTTTCGGCAAAAGGCGGCACGCCGTCATTGCCGGTCACCGCGGATTCACCGGCGTTGTACCCGGCGAGTACTAGTACCGGGTCGCTGTCGAACTTGTTCATCAGCCAGTCCAGATAGGCCACACCGCCCTTTATATTCTGCACCGGGTCCGTGCTGTCGACGACGCCGAAGCGATCGGCCGTGTCCGGCATCAGCTGCATCAGCCCGGTTGCGCCCGCCGAACTGACCGCCCGCGCCGCGCCGGCGCTTTCAACCCCGATCACCGCCAACACGAGTGCCGGAGAGACCTTGGTGCCCACCGTCGCGTTCAGGATCTCGACGCCATAGGCCTCGGCAAGCGTCTGCATCGCCTGCAGGCGCGGCGCGGGCACCTGTGCCCCATCGGGCCCTTTCCTCAGGGCGGCAACCGCCGGGGCCAGCCGCCCCGGCCCGCTGTCAGCCAGCGCGGGCGACACCTTGTCCCAATACCACGCATAGGCCTGCTTGCCGTCAG
>JBAVQZ010000254.1:0-7022 GCA_049694515.1 Paracoccaceae bacterium
AGCGCATCGGTATAGGTCGATTTCAGCTTGGAAAGCTGTCGCCAGTCCAGCACCCGCGCAGGCAGGTCGTGCCCCTCGGCGGCCAGATCCTCCAGCACGTCGGCGCCAGTCGCATAAGCGCCGGTCTTGCCCTTCTTGCCACCCGCGAGCGACATCTTGTCGAACAGGATCTCGCCCAGCTGCTTCGGGCTGCCCACGTTGAAGGTTTCCCCTGCCAGCTCGTGAATCTCGGCCTCCAGCCCGGCCATCTTCTGGGCGAAGGCGTTGGACATGCGCGAGAGCGTATCGCGGTCCACCTTGATGCCGGCCATCTCCATCTCGGCCAGAACCGGCACAAGCGGGCGCTCCAGCGTTTCATAAACGGTCGTCACACGGCGCTGATGCAGCTGCGGCTTGAACATCTGCGACAGCCGCAGGGTTATATCGGCATCCTCGGCGGCATATTTCACCGCATCCACGATCGGCACCCGGTCGAAGGTGATCCGCGATTTGCCGCTGCCGAGCAACGACTTGATGGGAATGGGAGAATGCTCCAGGTAGCGCTCGCTCAGCGTGTCCATGCCATGCCCGTGCAGACCGGCGTTCATCGCGTAGGACATCAGCATCGTGTCGTCGATCGGCGCGATTTCGATGCCGTTGCGAGCGAAGATCTTGGCATCGTATTTCATGTTCTGGCCGATCTTCATCACCGCCGGATCCTCAAGCAGCGGCTTGAGCAGGGCCAGCGCCTCGTCCAGCGGGATCTGCCCTTCCGCCAGATCGTCCGAGCCGAACAGGTCGTCCGCACCGTCGCGATGCCCCAGGGGAATGTAGCACGCCTGGCCGGGCTCGACCGAAAGCGAGATACCGACGAGATCGGCGCGCATCTCGTCCAGGCTCGTGGTCTCGGTATCCACCGCCACCCAGCCGCGCGCGTTGGCCCGGTCGATCCATTCCGTCAGCGCCGCGGCATCGCGCACGCATTCGTATTGCTCCGGCTCGAACGGCAGCAGGTCCGGCGTATCGGGCTGATCCGCCGGACCACCGCCCGCGGGATGCGTCTCGGGGATCACCGGCGGCTCGACGCCCATCTTCTCGGCCACGCGCTTGCTGAGCGTGCGGAATTCCATCTCCGCCAGAAAGGCCATCAGATCCTCGGCATCGGGCTCCTTCACCTCCAGATCGTCCAGCGTGAAATCCAGCGGCGTGTCGGCGTCAAGCTGCACCAGCGTCCGGGACAGGCGGATCTGATCGGCATTGTCGACCAGGGTCTGGCGCCGCTTGGGCTGCTTGATCTCCTCCGCGCGCTCCAGCAGCGTGTCGAGATCGCCGAACTCGTTGATCAGAAGCGCGGCCGTCTTGACGCCGATTCCCGGCGCGCCGGGCACGTTGTCCACGCTGTCGCCGGCCAGGGCCTGCACGTCCACCACGCGGTCGGGGCCGACTCCGAACTTCGCCTCGACCTCCTCGACGCCAATGCGCTTGTTCTTCATCGCGTCCAGCATTTCGACCCCGCTACCGACCAGCTGCATCAGGTCCTTGTCCGAGCTGATGATCGTCACCCGGCCGCCCGCCTCGCGCGCCTGGCGGGCAAGGGTGGCGATGATGTCATCGGCCTCGAAGCCCTCTTTCTCGATGCAGGCTATGTTGAAGGCGCGGGTCGCGTCGCGGGTCAGCGGGATTTGCGGGCGCAGATCCTCGGGCATCTCCTCGCGGTTGGCCTTGTAGAGATCGTAAAGGTCATTGCGGAACGTGTGCGACCCCTTGTCGAAGATCACCGCGACATGCGTGGGCGCATCGGGGCCGGCATTGTCCTCGACCATCTTGAAGATCATGTTGCAGAAACCCGCCACCGCGCCGATCGGCAGCCCGTCGGATTTGCGCGTCAGCGGCGGCAGGGCATGAAAAGCGCGGAAGATGAAGGCCGAGCCGTCGATCAGGTGCAGATGGCACCCCTTGCCAAAGCCAGTATCCCCCATGATCGCCCTTTTCCTTTCCGCGTCATCCGAGGCCACAGGGTACAGCCGCCTTGCGGGAATGGCCACGGTCAAGCAAGGCCGCAGCGCGCGGTTTTCGTCATTCCGCCGTGACCGGCTTGGTCGAGACCTGGTCGTCGAAACTTCCGGCGCGCAGGATCATCGCGCCGATCCCCACCAGCACATAGGCCGTCAGGTTGTAGATCAGCGCCGCCGAGAACGCGCCGCGATAGACGGCGTGATGTTCCATCCCTTGCGCCATCCCTCCGCCGAGGGTCGAGAAGAACACCTGCGACACAACCGCGATCCCCAGCGCACCGCCGGCCTGCTGGATCGCCTGCAACGCGCCCGAACCGGATCCCGCGTCATGCACCGGCACGCCGGCCAGGATCGCCTGGAAAAGAGGCGCGATGGACAGGCCGAGGCCAAGCCCTGCGAAGAACAGCGGCACCACGTAATCCCAGTGGTTCAGAACGTCCTCGGTGCCAAGAACGACATTGCGCACGCTGAACACGCTGATCCAGAGAATGCCGATTCCCACGAAGATCCGCGCCCGCAGCCAGTTCGGCCCCAGCTGACTGGTGATGACCGAGGCCAGCAGCACCCCCAGCGGAAAGGGCACCGTCGTAAGACCCGATTGAAGCGGGGTCAGGCCATAACCGTTCTGCAGATAGACCGCAAAGACCAGAAAGAAGGCGGGCAACGCCGAGAAGAAGATCAGCGACATGCCCGAGCCGATCGCGAAGTTCCAGTTCTTCAGCAGGTGCACCGGCATGAGCTGCGGCGCGCCGTGCCTTGCCTGCCGGCTTTCCCACATGACGAACCACGCGAACAACGGCACCGCCGCCATCATCATCAGGAAGGACCAGGCCGGCCAGCCGAATTCGCGCCCCTCGACCAGCGGAAAGATGATGCAGAACATCGCCAGCGCGACGATCCCGATCCCGGCCCAGTCGTTGCGGAGCTTCGGGTCGCCCGGAATGTCCGGGATCAGCCGCTGGCCGAACCACAGCGCCGCCAGGCCGATCGGCAGGTTGATCAGAAAGATCGGCCGCCAGGACAGCCCGTAGATGTCGAACGAGATCAGCAGCCCGCCCAGCAGCGGCCCGGCGACCGAGGCCAGCCCCGCCGACAGGCTGAACAGCGCGAAGGCCGTGGCGCGTTCGCGCGGGGCAAAGAGGTTCTGCGCGATGGCCAGCACCTGTGGCAGCATGACAGCGGCGGCGGCCCCCTGAAGCACCCGCGCCGCGATCAGCGCGCCGATGGTGGGCGACAGCCCGCAGATGGCGGAGGCGAGGGTGAACACGCTCACCCCGATCAGGAACAGCCGTTTGCGCCCGACAATGTCGCCCAGCCGCCCCATCGGCAGAAGGCCCAGCGCGAAGATCAGGATATAACCCGCGACGACCCATTCGATCTGGCTGGCCGTGGCGCCGAGCCCCTTTTGAAGCGAGGGCAGCGCGACGTTGACGATTGTCACGTCGATCAGGTTCATGAAATTGGCGATGAGGATCGTCACCATCGCCGGCCAGGGATTGAAATGCCCCTTGGTCTGATCCTCTGCCCCGGTCATGTGCGCCTGTTTCCCGAACGATATGAGTCGTTGCCGACCACGGGCACTTAGCCCCGTGCGCGGCCCTGCCCAATCAAAATCACGAAAAACGCCCCCGGCGGGGCGCATGTCAGGATGCTCATCTGCCAGAGCGGGACGCCGGGCACAAGGGTTCACGCGGCCGCGCGCCGCGCATGCGCGCGGCTTCGCCTGCCCTCACTTCACCTTGTCGGCGAAACTTTCATGGATGAATTTCTTGTCGCAATAGCCGCATTCGACGAAGCCGGTCTCATGCGGAATTTGAAGCCAGACCCGCGGATGGCCCAGCGCCTCGCCGCTGCCGTCGCAGGCCACGCGCCACTGGCTGACGATTTCGGTCTCGGGGGCTTCGATGGTCATTTCCGCGGCTCCGTTGCTTGTCGATGCGATGCTATCGCCTTACCTCGGCGGGCATGATAACGAAAGGCCGCGCACGGGCAAGGCCGGAAGGGGAGAGCGAAATGGACGGAAACGCCATCGAGATCGAGGGGCTGAACAAGACCTACGCAGGCTCGAACAGGCAGCCGCCGAAAGTGGCGCTGAAGAATATCAACCTGAACATTCCCGCCGGGTCCATCTTCGGTCTTCTGGGGCCGAACGGGGCGGGCAAATCGACGCTGATCAACATCCTGGCGGGGCTGGTTCTGAAGACTTCGGGCCGGGTGAAGATCTGGGGATTCGATCAGGACGTGAACCCGCGGCAGTCGCGCGCCTCGATCGGGGTGATGCCGCAGGAGTTGAACCTCGACCCGTTCTTCACGCCGCGCGCCGCGCTGGAGGTGCAGGCCGGGCTTTACGGCGTGCCGAAGCGCCAGCGCCGCACCGACGAGGTGCTGCGGATGATCGGGCTGGAGGACAAGGCCGACGCCTATGCCCGCTCGCTTTCGGGCGGGATGCAGCGGCGGCTGCTGCTGGGCAAGGCGCTGGTGCATCACCCGCAAATACTGGTGCTGGACGAGCCGACCGCTGGCGTCGATATCGAACTGCGCCAGATGCTGTGGCAGAACGTGCGCCGCCTGAACGAAGAGGACGGGATGACCATCATCCTGACCACCCACTACCTGGAAGAGGCCGAGCAGATGTGCGACGAGATCGCCATCATCAATCACGGCGAGCTGATCGTGCGCGACACCACCCCGGCGCTTCTCGACCGGATGGACGCCAAGACGCTTGTCGTCGCGCCCGAGAACGAGCCCCCTGGGCATATCGACCTGCCCGAGGGGGTCGAGATGACGCGCCGTGCCGACGGCGCGCTGGTCTTCAACTTCCACCGCAAGCAGACCTCGGCCGGCTCGGTGCTGGAGGCCGTGAGGAATGCCGGCGTCATTATGCGCGATGTCGCGACCGAGGAGCCCGACCTCGAAGACGTATTCGTGGCGTTGACCTCCTCAAAGGGGGCGGCCGCCTAACCCGCCTTGGGCAGCATCCGTCCCAAGTGCCGCCCGCCCACGACATGCACATGCAGATGCGGCACTTCCTGGACCGCGTCACCGCCCGAGTTCGACAGGATCCGGTAGCCCGATCCGCCTTCGCCCGGCTGAACGCCCATGATCCGGCACACCTCGCCGATCGCGCGGGTATAGTCGAGGATTTCGGCGTCCGATGCCTCCTGCGCGAAATGATCATACGTTACATAGGCCCCCTTGGGCACGATCAGCACATGGGTCGGCGCCTGCGGCTGGATGTCCCGGAAGGCGAGGCTGTGCTCGGTCTCAAGTACGGTGTCATTGGGAATCTCGCCGCGCAGGATCTTGGCGAAGATGTTCTCGGGATCGTATTCGTAGGCCATGTCACTCCTCAATCGACGAAAAGATGTGCGGTCGCCGCGATCTCTCGCGCGGTTTCCGGGGGGATGCTCAGGAATTCGGCCAGCGGCGGGGTGTTTTCCTCCGCGCTTGCCTGCTCGCGGATTCGGTAAAGATGCGGGAAACCGGAGTCGCGGATGCGGTCGCTTTCGAAAACAACGTCGTAACGGATCGTGGGAAGCAGGCGGTCGATGGTCTCCTGCGGTGTGCGCTCGCCGGCCAGACCGACGCGGCGGGCATGGCCCAGCAGGTATTCGTCGGAAAAGGTCGTCTGCACCTCAAGCATCCTCGTGGTGCAGCGGTCGGCATAGAAATCCTGCATCAATTCGATATTGCTGGGATCGAGGCAGATCATCAGTCGGTCTGTCTCGTAATAGTCGAACAGCATCCGCATCAGCGCGCGACGGTGGCGGGTGCGCTTTTCCAGCGTCGCCTGAATGCCCCCCAGATCGGGCAACGGCGTGTCCTCTTCGTTGAACAGGTACTCGATGGCCGGCAGGTTCGTCACCTGGCGCATCCGCGCCAACAAGCGCTTGGCGACGTGCCATTTCTTGCAGGTGATGATCATCAGTTCGCGCTCGCGCCCGAGGCTCGACTCGGTTTCCCAGAAGCGCGGCGCGAAACGCCGCCCTTCCCGGCCACGCCCGGTCAGGAACTTGTAGAGGCTGCGTCCCTCGTTCGAGATGCGGAACTCGACGCCGTTGGCCGCATAGAGCGCGCCGAGGCGTCGCTTTAGCTCATGCGCTTCGGACGAGATCTTGCGCGCGAAAAGGAAGTCCTGGCTCAGTAACAGGTCGTAGTGGTCGTTGTGGAACGACACCGGCATCCCGTAGTCCGAGAAAATCAGGAAGGTCAGGGTGCGGCTGCGGATCTCGGGTTCGGGTACCAGGTGGCGCACAAGGGTTTGGAAGAAGGTCTCGTCCGGAATCCAGGTGGTGCGGAAAAAGCGCATCACGTCCGGCCGTTCGCGGCAAAAGGCGAGAACCGCCTCGATCGTGCGCCGGCGGAGGCACCACCATTGCGAGCCGATCATGATCTGAAGGTCCGACGGGATGTCACGCTTGAGCCCCAGCCGCTGCTGCATGGAAACGGACCAGTAGAACAGCGCTTTGTTTCGCCGTTCGTTGAAGAAATGCCGATAGATCAGCCGGTCACCCTTCATCCCCGTCTTGATCCAGTCGGAGGCGAAGAAATCGAAGCTTTCGATATAATCCACGTCATCTGCGTCGAGGAACTCATGCGCGTACTCTGCCGTCTTGATCGGCATGCAGTCGCCCGACAGCATGTAGAAATGCGTTGCTCGGGGAAAGGCATGCTCCGCAGCTTCGACCGCCAGCAGCGACGCCTTGACCAGGGACCATTCCCCCCAGCCGCATCTGATGCGCTTGCGGGCGAACACGACATTGGGGTTGTCCTTGAGCGACGTGACGATCCGGTCGAAATCGGCTTTCGGGGCGCGGGCATCGAAATGGATCGCCATGTAATCGCCGACAGCGGTCAGCCGTTCGGCCTGCTGTATGATCGCATCCGGGTCCTTGTGACACAAAAGTATGTAGGCAATTCTGGCCATTACCTCGTCCGGGTCTCGCCTGTGCTCCTGTCTTTACGTAGATACCTTGAACAGCCATTGAATAAACAGTGGTTGTTTGCTTTTTTGTTGCGGATGATCCC
>JBAVQZ010000255.1:0-1644 GCA_049694515.1 Paracoccaceae bacterium
TTCGACGTGACGATCACGCGCGACACCATCAAGCTGACCGCCGTGCGCTCGCGCGTGGTGGGTGAAACGATCGTGCTGCGGGTCACGACCTTCAACGACCAGACCTATCCCAACCTGCAGGACGAGCTTAAGAAGTCGCTGGACGAGTTGGGCGGTATGGACAAGCTGGACGGCGTCGTGCTGGACCTGCGCAACAACCCCGGCGGGCTGCTGACCCAGGCGATCAAGGTGTCGGACGCCTTCCTGAACGCGGGTGAGATCGTCTCGACCCGCGGGCGCAACCCCGAGGACAGCGATCGCTACAACGCCACCGAGGGCGATCTGATCAACGGCAAGCCGATGGTGGTGCTGATCAATGGCGGCTCGGCCTCGGCGTCCGAGATCGTGACCGGCGCGTTGCAGGATCATCGGCGCGCCATCGTCGTGGGCACCAAGAGCTTCGGCAAGGGCTCGGTCCAGACCGTGATCCCGCTGAAGAACAAGGGCGCGATGCGCCTGACGACGGCGCGCTACTACACGCCGTCGGGGCGGTCGATCCAGGCGCTGGGCATTTCGCCCGACATCGTCGTGCCGCAGCCGCCGCGCCCGGCCGCCGACCAGACCGCCGAGGCGGACGCGCAGGAACAGCCGAAAATGCGCTCGGAGGCGGATCTGCGCGGCATCCTGAGCAACGACTCGATGACCGAGGATGAGCGCAAGCAGGCCGAGGAAGAGCAGAAGAAGGCCGCCGAGGCCGCCAAGCTGCGCGACGAGGATTTCCAGCTGGCCTATGCGGTGGACATCCTCAAGGGCCTGTTCGTGCTCGAAACCGACAAGTGAGCAAGAAGGAGCGGGCCGGCGATCGCGCCGGCCCGGCACCGACCATGAACCCGGATCAGATCGCCGCTCTGCCCTATCGCCCCTGCGTCGGCGTGATGTTGGTCAACGACGCGGGCCGCGTCTTCGTCGGCCAGCGCATCGACAATGACAGCCCCGCCTGGCAGATGCCCCAGGGCGGCATCGACGCGGACGAGACGCCCGAGGCCGCCGCCATGCGCGAATTGCAGGAAGAGACGGGGGTAGGCCCCGATCTGGTCCGGGTCGAGGGGCGCACCGCCGACTGGGTGACCTATGACCTGCCGCCCGAACTGGTCGGCAAGGTCTGGAAGGGGCGCTATCGCGGGCAGAAACAGATCTGGTTCCTGATGCGTTTTCTGGGCCGCGACGACCAGATCGTGCTGGAAACCGAGCATCCCGAGTTTTCCGAATGGACATGGCTGCCGCCGGAGGAACTGGTCGAGGCTATCGTCCCCTTCAAGCGCGAGGTCTATGCCCATGTGCTGGACCAGCTCGGCCCCCGGATCGCGCCGAAAGGCTGATCTTCCGTGCTTGACAGAACCGCCCGCCGTGCCAGACTCGCAATGTGAACATATAGTGAACATTCCGAGTCGCCATGCCCTTTGCCGAGCTCTCCGCCACCTCCAACTTCACCTTCCTCACCGGCGGCTCGCACCCCGAGGAATATATGCGCCGGGCCGCGCTTCTGGGGCTGAGCGCGGTGGCGATCGCCGACGAGAACTCGGTGGCGGGAATTGTCCGCGCCCATACCGAGACGCGCGAGATCGCCCGGCAGGTGGCGTTGCGCCGCGCCGCGGACCGCGACCC
>JBAVQZ010000256.1:0-3815 GCA_049694515.1 Paracoccaceae bacterium
AGGCGATCGTTCACCCCTGGGTAAACAAGTCGCTGGAAAAGGCACAGGCGAAGGTCGAGGGGCGCAACTTCGACATCCGCAAGCAGCTGCTCAAATTCGACGACGTGATGAACGACCAGCGGAAGGTGATCTTCTCGCAGCGCCGCGAGATCATGGAGGCGCAGGACCTGTCCGAGATCATCCAGGACATGCGCCACCAGGTGATCGACGATCTGGTCGATATTCATATCCCCGAAAAGTCCTACGCCGATCAATGGGACGGCGAAGGGCTGAAGGCGGCAGTCGCCGAAAAGCTGAACCTCGATGTGCCGGTCGTCGAATGGACCGAAGAGGAAGGCGTGGATGACGAGGTGATCCGCGAGCGTCTTCAAAAGGCATCGGACGAAGCTATGGCGGCCAAAGCCGCGCAGTTCGGCCCAGAGAACATGCGCAATATCGAAAAGCAGATCCTGCTTCAGACGATCGACGCGAAATGGCGCGAGCACCTGCTCACGCTCGATCACCTGCGTTCGGTCGTGGGCTTCCGCGGTTATGCCCAGCGCGATCCGCTGAACGAATACAAGACCGAGGCCTTCGCGCTGTTCGAATCGCTTCTCAACTCCCTGCGCGAGGATGTCGCGCAGAAGCTGTCACAGATCCGGCCCCTTACCGAAGAGGAGCAGGAACAGATGATGCAGCAATTGGCCGAGCAGCGGAAACAGTTGGAGGCGGCCGCCGCGCCGCCGTCGGACGATGACGCTCCGAAGCCGTTGATCGACGGGTTCGATCCAGACAATCCCTCCACCTGGGGTAATCCGGGCCGGAACGATCCGTGCCCCTGCGGGTCGGGCAGAAAGTTCAAGCATTGCCATGGGCGAATGGCCTGAATCACCGGCCTCCAAAGCCAGGCCAAATTTGTCCAAAGATGGGCAGGACAGCCGGATGGCTTGCAAGTGAATCCTGATTTGGTGGTGAGGGATGCGCCGCGGCAGATATATTGTGCCGGGGTCAATGTCTCTGTGTCAGCAACAATCCCAGTTCATGTCACGCCTTCGCCCATTTCATTGTCTAGAAACACCCTGACCATTTATGGAAAGGGTCTGTCGTGACTTTCTATCGAAGAGCATTTTCCGTCTGCGCAACGCTTCTGGTCGCCTTCGGCGCTGGCTATCTGGTTCAGAATGCCGATCATTTTTTCGGCTCGGCCGAGGCACCTGCCCCGGAACGTGTCGGCGACACATACATTCCGGCACCGAACTTCGAGTTCGACAAGGTCACTCCGATGGCGACGCAGGACATGACTGCCGCGCCGGCCGATACCACGCCCGCGAACCGAAAGGTAGATATCCCGTCCGTGCCCGAGGCGGCCTTCCGCGCGCCACGGTTCAGCACCGATACCAGCGCGCTGGCCACCCGCATGAAGAAACTGGATGACGGCTTCCGAACGCCGGCTTCCGAGGGGCGCAACCTCAACCAATACGGCCTGCCTTGCGAATCGGACCTGAGCGCCAAACCTGCGCCGGGTGGAATGATCGAATTGAACCTGAAGGCCACCTGCCGGTCGGATTCGAAGGTCGAAATTTCGCAGGACAGGTTGCATTTCGCCGCGATGACGACGAATACCGGCACCTTGACGATTCAGATCCCGGCGCTCAGCACTTCGCCCGTAATCGTGGCCCAGTTGCCCGACGGCGAAATTCTGACAGCAAGCGCCGAGGTGCCGGATGCCGCCGAGTATCAGCGTGTCGCGTTGCAATGGCGCGACGGCGACGAGATGCATATCCATGCCTATGAATTCGGCGCGGGCTATGACGACGCGGGCCATGTCTGGGCGGACAATCCGCGCAGCCCCGAGATGGCCGTAAAGGGAAAGGGCGGCTTTCTCACCGCTTTGGGCGCGACGGATGCGCCCGATCCGCAGTTGGCCGAGGTCTACAGCTTTCCCCGCGGCCGGAGCCTCGACAGCGGCGTGGTGCGGGTGAGCATCGAGGTCGAGGTGACGCAGAGCAATTGCAACCGGGAAATCTCTGGCGAAACCCTGCAACCCGGTGCCGGCGGGCATTGGCGGGCCGCCGATCTTGTGCTGCCCGTCCCCGATTGCGATGCGATTGGCGAATTTCTGGTGTTGAAAAACATCCTGCGAGACATGAAGATCGCGCGAAACTGACGCGACGCAGCATGAGCCATGAATCGGTATTCTGTCAGCGCGGCGATTTTCGCCGCGCTTTTCATTCTGGGCTTCAGCCCCGCGGCCGCGCAGGATGTCACGCTGACCTCGCGCGACGGAAAGATCGAACTGAGTGGCACCCTCAAATCCTTCGACGGTGAATTCTACAGTATCGACACGATCTATGGCCGCCTCGTTCTAGACGGCCAAGGCGTGCTGTGCAGCGGCCCCGGTTGCCCGGACATGGACGCATATGTCGCCGAGTTCACCTTTTCCGGCGCGCCGGGACTGGGCGAGGTTCTCATCCCCGCGCTGATCGAGGCCTTCGCGGCGCAGCGTGGGCTGTCTCTGACGCGCGTGGTTGAGGGTGCGGGGCGGTTCCGGCTCGATCTGCGCGACGCGGCGTCGGGGCGCGACGTGGCGCGCATCGGCTTCCACCTGAGTACGACCGCCGAAGGATTCGCCGATCTGCTGGCCGATGAGGCCGACATCGCCATGGCGGTCCGTGAGATACGGCCTCAGGAAGCCGCGCTGGGGGCCGAGGCGGGACTGGGCGATCTGACGGCGCCCGCGCGCAGCCGCATTGTGGCGCTTGATGCTCTGGTTCCGATCGTCGGCCGGGGCAACCCCGTGAAACGGGTTAGCGTCGAACGGTTGGCACGAATGCTGTCGGGCAAGATCACCGACTGGCCCGAACAGCGCGCGCCGATTGCGGTGAACCAGCGCGAAAAGGGTGCAGGACTGCGGCAGGCCGTCGAGGACCAGATCCTCGCACCAAACGGCCTGACTCTGTCGGACGGCGCGCAGACACGGGCCGATGATGCCGGGCTCGCCGATGCAGTGGCGCAGGACCCGCTGGCGCTGGGAGTGGCACGCTTTTCCGAAATCGGCAACGCCGTCCCGCTTTCGCTGGTGGGTGACTGCGGGATGCCCCTGACGCTCGATCGGCGCGCGCTGAAGGCCGAGGATTACCCCTTCTCCACGCCACTGCTTCTCTACACTCCCGCGCGCCGCCTGCCGCTGGTGGCGCGCGAGTTCCTGGAGTTCCTGACCACCCCGGCCGCGCAGCGCGTCGTTCGGCAGGCGGGGTTCGTCGATACCAGATGGGAGCGGACCGCGCTGGGCGCGCAGGGAGAGCGGTTCGCCAATGCCATCGCCAATGCCGGACCCGAGGTGCCGTTGTCGGAATTGCAGCGAATGGTAAAGGTGCTGCGCGGCGCCGAGCGCCTGACCACGACCTTCCGGTTTCGCGGTGGGTCCGCAACGCTCGACACGCAATCCGCTGGCAACGTGGCCGACCTTGCGCGCGCGCTGGAAAGCGGCCGTTTCGACGACCGCGAGCTGCTTTTCGTAGGCTTCAGCGATGGCGAAGGCGACTGGCGGGTAAACCGCCGTATCGCACGGGAGCGGGCCGAGGCGGTTCGGAGCGCCGTTCAGAAAGCCGCCTTCACGGCGGATCCGTCACGCATCGACCTGCGACTGGAGGCGTTCGGCGAGGCGCTTCCGATGGCTTGTGACGACACGAACTGGGGCCGCCGGGTTAACCGCCGGGTCGAGGTCTGGCTGCGCTGAGCCGGACGCTGCCGCCCTCACAGATAGCCGGCCGAGCGGAAGCTGAGTTCCCGCGACTTTCCGACGATGATGTGGTCGTGCAGCGTCAGGCCCAGTG
>JBAVQZ010000257.1:0-2287 GCA_049694515.1 Paracoccaceae bacterium
GCGCATGTGCATGTGCCGCGCGGCAGCCTCGACTATGCGGCCGAGGCCGGGCTGCGGCACCTTGCCGCGCGGCGCATCGTGACCGTGGCCGACGGACAGGTATCGATCTCCGCAGGGCAAGGGCCCGCAGTTGCCTTTTATGCCGCTTCGATCGCGCATCTGGTGGATGCAGTCGCCGCACAGGACGCAGAGGCGAAAATCGAGAGCGACATAAAATTACAAAAACATCCCCAATATTGATTGCAATATTACCATCCAATCTTTACTTCACCGGTGAAAACCGGCATTGATTCTGCAATGCGGCAATCGAGATGGCAGCGAGGAGGCTTTGATGGCACTTGATACGAATACTGGCGTTCTGGCCTATGACGCGCCTGAAAAGGACCTCTACGAGGTTGGGGAAATGCCCCCGATGGGCTTCGTTCCCAAGCAGATGTATGCTTGGGCGATCCGGCGCGAGCGGCATGGTGAGCCGGACAAGGCCTTCCAGCAGGAAGTGGTCGAGGTGCCCGAGATCGACAGCTACGAGGTGCTCGTGCTGGTGATGGCGGCGGGCGTTAACTACAACGGCATCTGGGCCGGGCTGGGCGTGCCGATCTCGCCCTTCGACATCCACAAGGCCGAGTATCACATTGCGGGTTCCGACGCCTCGGGCATCATCTGGGCGGTGGGCGACAAGGTCACCCGCTGGAAGGTGGGCGACGAGGTCGTCATCCACTGCAACCAGGATGACGGCGACGACGAGGAGTGCAACGGTGGCGACCCGATGTTCTCGCCCTCCCAGCGGATCTGGGGCTACGAGACGCCCGACGGCTCTTTCGCGCAGTTCACCCGCGTGCAGAGCCAGCAGTTGATGCCGCGTCCCAAACATCTGAGCTGGGAGGAAAGCGCCTGCTACACCCTGACGCTGGCCACCGCCTACCGGATGCTGTTCGGCCACCACCCGCATGAGCTGAAGCCGGGCCAGAACGTGCTGGTCTGGGGCGCGTCGGGGGGGCTGGGCTCGTTCGCGATCCAGCTTATCAACACCGCGGGCGGCAACGCCATCGGCGTGATCTCGGACGAGGACAAGCGCGAATTCGTGATGGACCTCGGCGCGAAGGGCGTCATCAACCGCAAGGATTTCAACTGCTGGGGCCAATTGCCCAAGGTGAACACGCCGGAATACAAGGAATGGTTCGGCGAGGTTCGCAAGTTCGGCAAGGCGATCTGGGAGATTACCGGCAAGGGAGTCAACGTGGACATGGTGTTCGAGCATCCGGGTGAGGCGACCTTCCCGGTGTCGACCTTCGTGGTGAAGAAGGGCGGCATGGTGGTGATTTGCGCAGGCACGACAGGGTTCAACCTTACGATGGACGCGCGCTATGTCTGGATGCACCAGAAACGCATCCAGGGCAGCCATTTCGCGCATCTCAAGCAGGCCGCCGCCGCCAACAAGCTGATGATCGAACGGCGGATCGACCCGTCGATGTCCGAGGTCTTTCCCTGGGCCGAAATCCCGATGGCGCATCTGAAGATGCTGCGCAACGAGCACAAGCCGGGCAACATGGCGGTGCTGGTCCAGGCGCCGCGCACCGGGCTGCGCACCTTCGAGGACGCGCTGGAGGCTAGCCGCAAGGGGTGAGCCGTCGGCACCGCGGCGGGCGAAAATCCGCCGCGGCACTGCAAGGGCTATGCAGTGGCGAGAATCGCGTTATGGTTTTTTCATGACGCCGGAAGATCGCCAGAAAATTGCAACCATGCGCGACGAATGGATCATCGACATGCTGACCGATCTGCGCGGTTTCGCACATGTGAACGGTCTTCCGCTTCTTGCCGCGCAGCTTGACGACACGGTCAGGGTGGCCGTGCGCGAGCTTGCGCAACGAAGCCGTGCTGACGATCGGTATGACGCCGACGATACGGCCGCATCCACGGCGTCCGGACGGCAGGCTTGAGGGGCCGGATCGGGCTGGCGCCCGGCCGGGCGGGGCGATAGGCTGCGCGCCATGTCCGTGCCCGCGCTGCAGTTTTCTGAGGATCAGGCCGAAGCCTATGACCGCGTCGCCGAGGCGTTGCGCGGTGTGGGCGTCGATCTGGACGAAGGCCACATCACGCCCCGGACCGACGGCAAGGATGGCCGGATACTGGCGGTGATCGGCAAAGCGGGCTCGGGCAAGACGATGCTGCTGGCCCGGCTGTTCGAAGCGCTGGAAGAGGCCGGGGTCGAGCTTGTCTCGGGAGATTACGAAGGGCGGCGGCGCAAGGACCGGCGCACCTTGGCCATTCTGGCGCCGACCAACAAGGC
>JBAVQZ010000258.1:0-8561 GCA_049694515.1 Paracoccaceae bacterium
CGTCATCCCAGTCATCGGGAATGATCTGCGCCGAAGGTCTGGACGGTGCGAAATGGTCCTGGGTGGCGGGGCTGTGCTCCGGCGCGCTGCCGCCCATCCCCTCCTGCACGTCCGAAGGCGCGGGTCCGGTCAGCGGGTCTTCCTCCTCGTCCAGCGGGGGGAGAAGCTCGTCCATCGGATCTTCGGTCTTGATCTGACGCGGCCCCTTGGGCCCCTCGGAGCTGCCAAGCAGGTCGTCCAGGAAATCGCCCTCCGGCCCGGAGTCGTCCAGCAGGTCGCGGCCCTCGGGCGCCCGTGCGGACTGCCCGTGCGAGACGGGCCGTTCTTCGGCGGGGGCGGCGATTCCGTCGCCCGCGGCCTGGTCGTCACGGATCGCCACGATCAGCTCATACCCGCCGAGCGAGAGGATGTCGCCGTCATTCAGCGGCGTCGGATTCTGCCCCAGCGGCACCTTGCCGTAATTCAGGAAGGTGCCGTTAGTCGAAAGGTCGACGACCACGATATTCCCGTTGTGATCCTCGATCACGCAGTGATGCTTGGAAATCATCCTGTCGGGATCGGGCAGCACCAGGTCGTTCTCCTTGCCCCGGCCAATGGTCAGGCTGGGACCACGCAGGGTCACCGGCTCGCCGGAGCCGGGAACCATGCCAGTGGATTGAAAGCGCAGTGTGACCGTCATCTCTTGCGTCTACCCACCCGTAAGAACGGTGAATGCCCCCAGCGTGATCGCACCGCCGTTGGAACACAGATCGCCAACGCGCAAAGCGGGCATCTTGTTGATCATGACCGTGGCCGAGCCTTTCACGAAGGGATGCGGCACCGGTGGCGCGCCCGGTGGGATCGGCCCTGTCATCGCCATGTCAAGCGTCATCCGGGCCGCCGGACGCTTTTCGACGATCACGTTCGGCGAACAGGGCGGCATGATCGGCGTCGGCGTCGGGACCGGAACGGTGCATGCGTGCAGATCACCCATTCGGGCCTGCGGAGGACCGGGCATCACATCTCTCCTTTCGTGTCTTCAAGGGCGGCGCTGTCCAGCCGGCCATTGCCGCCGCGCGCAATGTCCAGCGCGCGGGCGATCAGCGTTTCCACGTGTTTCTCGTCCGCGTCCGTGAGACCGGAAACCGATTTCATGTTCATGCCAAACACCGCGGCCGGCACCGCGTTGGGCGGCGCTTCGGCCTGGGCAAGCTCACCCTCGCCCATCGTCCCGTCGGCATAGACCGCTGCCATCGCGCAAAAGACGGTGTCGTCGTCAATGTCGGCCAGCTCCATCGCCTGGCGCGCAGCCTCGCGGTTGCGGGCGTCGGGCTTGAAGACCCACCGCTCGGCCGCGGCCAGTGGCTGCGGAGGCTGGCGGTTGTCGTGTCCCACCAGGTCGCGCGCGGCAAGGCAGGCCCACCAGACGGCCTCGCGCGGGGGGAGCGCCACGGCCAGCATGTGCAACATGTCGAACAGGGCCTCCTGCTCCAGCAGCGCCTGGAGCATCTCGGGCAGCGAGGCGCTGGCCGGCAGGCCGGGCTGCGCCTGCAGCTTGCTGCTTTTCCTGGCGAGCATCCGCACCGCGGGCTCGTCAGGTATCTTGGTGAGGTCGTCGAACCGGAATTCCATGCGCCTGCCTCAGTTGATCATCGTCATGCCGCCCTTGAGGGTCAGCACCGCGCTCGCCTTCACCTCGGCCGTCGTGTCGGCCGATGCCTCGATCATCACGCCGTTGATCTTGATGCCGGTCTGCGACAGCTCGATCTTGTTCGTGCCGACCTTCAGGACGATCTTCTTCATCGCCTCTATGTCGATCTGACCCAGTTTCGCATTGATCTTGATGTCGCCCTGCTCAACCGTGGTCGTCTTGTCCTTGGTGACGGTCTTCTCGTTCTTTCCCTTGATCGTCTGGATGTAGTTGTCGTCCACCGTCTGCTTGTGATGACGCTTGATCTCCAGGTTGTAATCGACGCCCACGAGGTGGTCGTGATCCAGCCCGACGGTCTGTGCGAACTTGCCGATCACATTGTGATCGTGCTTGCCCCCGATCATCTGCGAGTGGTCCACGGTCACCACATGCGAATGGGCCCCCTCGATCGTCTCGTTGAAGCTGTTGCTGGCCGCCGCACTCATCAGGCTGTCATAGCCCATTTTCAGGACCCCGGACACGCTTGGACTGGCCGAGAAGCGCAACTGGGAAAACAATTTGGACGCGCTCGACATCAGGTCGGAATGCGACGTCTTGTTGCCGATCTGAAGGTTGTAGCTTTCCCCGACTGTCTGCTTCTTGTGCTTCACCGTGGTCTCGGTCTGGTCGTTCTGCACGAACAAAGTCAGGTTGCCGGGGTCATTCTTCTCTTTTCCGATGGTGATGCTGGCATCGTTCTTGACGATCTGCTCGTAATCCTTCTCCGCCTGGAAACGGACAAGCTCCTCGTCCTTCTTGTCCTCGAACATCAATTCGTTGAAGCCGCCGCCGCCCTTCGAGCTGTTGGTCTTGATCCCCGACTGGGTCATGTTGTCCGGCAGGCCGTAGGGCGGCATCGTCGCGGCGTTGTAGAGCATCCCGGTGCAGATCGGCCGGTCCGGGTCGCCCTCCTCGAAATTGATGACGACTTCCTGGCCGATCCGCGGGATCGCCACCATGCCCCAGTTCTTGCCCGTCCAGGGCATTACGGTGCGCACCCAGCAGGTGGTGTTCTCGTCCTTCTTGCCCTCGCGGTCCCAGTGGAACTGGACCTTTATCCTGCCATACTTGTCAGTGTAGATCTCCTCGCCCTTCGGGCCGACGACGACGGCAGTCTGCAGGCCCGATATCCTGGGCCAGGGCGTGCTCAGCGGCGCGCGGAACTGTTCGGCCTTGGGAATCACGCCGAAAACGCAGCGATAGCTGTCGGTGTTGCCCGGCCCGAAATCGAGCCGGTTGCCAAGCACCGATGTCAGGGTCTCCGTGTCCTCGTAATCGGTTTCGATCTGAAGGTAATGGGTGGCATCGGTGATCAGGAACTCTGTCTCGTCCTTGACGCGTGGATGGTCCATCAGCTTGAACGTGGACCCCGCCGCAAGCCGCCGGTGATTGCCGACCCCCATCCAGCGCTGGTGCCGCACGGCCTCGGCCTCGATCTTCACGCGCGCCCGCTTGTCGCCGATCGAGGTTTCGCGGAAATGTCCCGGATAGTCGTAAAACTCCTTGCCGGCATGGGGGTGCTTGCCCTTCTTCTTCATCTTGACAGAAGTCAGCGGCGTCTTTGGCGTTTCGAAGTTGTAGTCGATCAGCGCCACCTGCGCCGAGGTCACCCGCTCCGTCGCCGACCATTCGAAGATGTGATCGTCGGCACGGCGGTACTGCGCCTCTCGGAACTTGAAGGGGATCTTGTCGTCCCCTTCGACCGCCGGGTGAGCGCCGAGCGAATCCGACAGAACCATCTTCAGGTGGGTGTCGCCTGTCGGCGTCGTGAAATAGTAATAGATCCCCTCCTCCTCCATCAGCCGACTGATGAAGTCGAAATCCGTCTCGCCGTATTGCACGCAGTATTCGCGCTTGTCGTAGGTTTCGGTGAGCTTGTCCTGAAGTTCCGAGGAAAAGCCGTGATCGCTCAGAATCTTGGAAATGATATCGGGAACGCTGAGGTTCTGGAAAATCCGGTTGTCGCTGCTCCGTGTCAGCATCCAGAGCCACGGTCGGATTTCGGCGGTGAAATGCCCGAAGCCCTGGTAGAGCCCCAGGAACTCGGCCGAGATGCAGGTGCCCGCGAAGGTTCGTTCTTTCTTTTCGGCATCCTCGAGGATTACACGGATTTCCTGCCCCACCACACCGTCCAGCTTGAGCGCCCGGTCATTGCTGAGAAACTCAATAGTGGTCTCTGTCAGTTTGCTCAGCCCTTCCTTCACCACCGCGGCTTTCAGGACCAGATCCTGCGCCGAATAGCTGCCTTCCATCCGGAATATCCGGTTCTTGAAGACGGGATCAGAGGTTTTGGGAGTGGCCATTGCGAATCCTTCCCGCGAAGCTATTCCGAATTCGGGGACTGGCCCCTGATTTCAAGAAGATGATTTTCCCGCCTCAAGCGGTCGACCACGTCGGGGTTGATCCCCCAGTAGTCGGTCATCAGGATCTCCCGCCCAAGATGCAGGCGAAGTTCCACGAGGTCCGTGTATATGTAACAATGGATTGGCAGCGGAACGAAACCGTCCCCGCTCAGCAGGGGCGTCAGGAATTCCTCGCCGGAATAAAGCCAATAGGTCTCGCCGATCCCGATGAGCGTGACATGCGGCGCCGGGCCGCCGCCCTTGCCGTCGTCTTGGGACGTGTCGCGCATCACAGATCCTCCAGTAACGCCGCCAGGTCGGCGTCGATGGCATCCGGGTCCGCAGGCGTCGGTTCCTTCTTTGCGAACGCCGCCAGAAGCTCGTCCAGCTGCCGATCCTCCGGAGTGTCCCCCTCTTTTGGCAGCGGTCCGGCGCTGAAGGCGACTTGCAGGTCCGGCGTCTCCCGCGGAGCCGGCGGCGTCGGCACGCGCTCGCCCGACCAAGGTCCACGCAGATCTGTTCCCGCCAGCGACTGGAAAGACGTCAACCGGATCTCGTCGCGTCCCCGAATAGAGACTACTGGCATAAGACCCCGATTCACAATGTTTTCTATCTTCGACTCGGTCACATTCCGCTCGGTGCAGGGCAGCGCCACCTGGTCGCCATAGCGATCGGTTACGTAATGGAAAGGGATATCGCCCAGCTGCATGACCGACCCCAGGTTCAGCGCCTTGCCGTTCTGCGTGAAGCTCTGCGCCATGAGCACGGCCACCGCCGCCGCGGGGTTGGCCCAGAGCATCCCTGACAAGCCCGACTGCATGTTGAATTCCTCGAACCCGAAGGCCGAGATCGGGTCCGATTTCGCCCCGTATGGCCGGCGCAGCAGAAAGCGCGGGGTCGCCAACCCCAAGTGCCCGGCCTCGGGCATCGCGCGCAGGTGGTCCCACGCCTCGGCCACGAGCCGGTGGCGCGCGCCTGTCGGCGTGTCGATGAAGCCCGGCCCGATCGCCGAAACGAAGGGTGCGTCCACATGCGCGGCCACGCGCGCGATCCGGCCCAGCAGCTCGGCATGCGTCGGTGTCTCCTCGAAGCGGTATAGACCGAAAAGCGCCGAATAACCGCCGCGCCCGGTGTCTTCCCCCATCGGCCCGTCGGTGAGCAACCGCAGGAAACCGGACTGCGCCAGGTCTTCCGTCGCCGCAAGATCCGCGGCGATCTCCTCGGCGGAGATGTCATAGAGAACGAGTTCCAGGTTGTCGTCGGTCTCGATCCGCCGCGCGAGGAAATCCAGCGTCCGCCACTGCGCCTCGATCAACTGGAACTCGGGATTGTGGAGCACCAGCCGCATGGCGGCCGACAGCGCGTCGTCCACCGCCGCCATCGCCGCGCTGTCGGGCAGCGACACGACATGCGGTCCCACGACCCTGGCGACCAGATCGTCCACCGGCGAGGCCTGGCCCAGCCGCGCGGAATGATCGCCGATCAGCTTCTGGAAGTCGCTTAGCCGCCGGTCCGCAGGCACCGCGCCGCCGGCAGAGGCGTGCTTGGGCAGGCACAGCGGTGTGCCGTGCGCCTCCCCCCATTCCCGCAGTCGGGTCAGCGCGGCCTCGGCCGTCGCGCCGTTCGCCAGTTGTCGCTTCAGCCCGGCAAGACCCGAGAACAAATCGACATTTTCGTAAAGTTCATCGGGATGAAGGTCATCGAGTTCGTTGAGCGGAACCTCGATCCACGCCCCGTCCCCGCCGATGGGCAGCATGAGCGTGGTGGCGAAACCTTCGATCACCTCCTCGACCGTGTCCACCTCCAGCGGGATCGGGCGTCGCGCGGCCAGCGCGTCGCCGGTCTCGACCAGACCGCGCGCGGCGCGGCCGGAGAAATCACCGAACAGTGCGATGCGAAAGCGGTCCCGCTTGAGCCATTGCGCATCCGGACGGGGCGCCCCCAGCGTCCCGAAAGGATCGCCCATCTGCCCTGACAGCGCGTCGGGGCCGGACGCGGCGAAGCCCCCGGATTCAGCTGCCAGCTCATCCATGCAGGTCACAACGCTGGACAGCGGCGTCCGCGCCTCTTGCAACTTGTGCAACTGATGCGGCGCGATCCCACGTTCTGTCCGAAGGTCCATTTCCAAAGAACCGGCTCCCTGATCCTGTCTGTCCGTCGGGTCGAACCCATCCATCTCGAATGCTGTCAGCCCGCATGCGAAACCTTTCCGGCGCTACCGCCGCCTCCAGCACGTCACACCTTGTCCACCAATATCTTGTCCGCCTCGGCCACCGCCTGCGTGCTCGTCGTGAGCAGCGCATCCCCAGCTTTGCTGAAATCCCCGCCGGCCAGCGCCACATCGATCAGCGGCAGGCCCTTCTGCAGGTATTTCCAGCCCTTCGGCTCGGCCTTTTCAAGCGACGTGACGATCTCCAGTATCTCCTTCTGCGCGCGCAGCCCCTCGGCGACCTGCTCCTGCATCCCGATCACCTTCTCGATCAGCTTGGCGGTTTGGCCTTCCATCTTCTCGACCAGGGCCTTGAGCTTTTTGTTGTTCTTGATGTCAGGCTGTTTTTTGGCCTCGTCGACCTTCTTGAGCACCTTGTTGAGATCCTGCGCAAGGCTGTGCGCCGACACATCAACCCCCTGCAGCTTGCTCTTGTATTGTCCGGCATCGGCCTTGACCGTGGAGACTGTCGGAAACCAGTCGCCGCCCAACAGCGTATTGGCCAGCGCCTTGCCCGTGTCCTTCGCCCCCGAGATCTGGCGCTTCTTCTTGTTGAAGTTCTTCTGAAGCTTTTCCAGGTTCTTGTTCAGGCGCTTGCGATACTTCTCGGCGTCGAGCCAAAGCTTGTAACATTTTTTGGCCATGCCCACGATCGTCTTGGAGATCGAATAGATGCCGATGATCAGCCCGACACCGGCCGACGCCGTGGCCGAGGCGATGCCCGCCACCGTGGCCAGTGCGTCGACACCGATATCCACGCCCGCCTTGATCTGGTAGGTCCGGTATTCCGACTTGGTCTTCGTCACATCAGCCCAGGCCTTCTCGGACTTCGCCTTTGCGTTCTTCGAAAACTTCAACAGCGTCTGCTTGGCAGAAGACTGGAAGTCGCGCTTCAGCCGCCTGGTTTCGGCCGCATCGCTTGTTTTCTGCATCGCCGCGTCGGTCTTGCGAAGCTCGACGGTGAGCGCGTTCACAGCGTCGTAATATTCGCTCGACGCGGCCTCGGTAATCTTGGCCAGCAGCAGCGGATCATCGTCGAGCGCCTTGTAGGCATCCTTGTCCACGTCGAGTGTCACCTTGCATTTCAGTGGCTTGCTGAGGCTCAGACGCTTGGGACGGCACTTGTCCTTCAGCATCCGCCACATGTCGTTTTCCAGAATGACTACCGTCGGCATTTCAGAATCCGCCTGTTTCAGAAAAGGTGACGCGCCCGGCCCGCGCCGGACACGGAAAGTCAATCAAAGCCGTAGGTGAACTCCCCCTCCTCCACGTCGATACTGACACGTGACACGGCGCCGCCCTCCATCATCCGCCGCAGGAACTCCGACGAGATGTCGGGCAGCATGGTGTTGGTCACGATGGCGTCGATCATCCGGCCGCCCGACTCCAGTTCCTGACAGCGATCAACGATGGTCTGGACGACCTTGTCGGAATACTCGAAGGGTACGCCATGCGCCTCGGTCACCCGACGCTGGATGCGGCCCAGCTGAAGCTTGGTAATCTCCGCGATCATGTCCGGAGAAAGCGGGTAGTAGGGGATCGTCACCAGTCGGCCCAGGAGCGCGGGGGGGAACACCTTCAACAACGGCTCGCGCAGGGCCTTGGCCATGCCCTCAGGCTCGGGCAGCAGATCGGGGTCAGAGCACAGATCCATGATCAGATCCGAACCGGCATTGGAAGTCAGCAGGATCAGCGTGTTGCGAAAGTCGATCATCCGCCCCTCACCATCTTCCATCCGGCCCTTGTCGAAAACCTGGAAAAAGATCTCGTGCACATCGGGATGCGCCTTCTCGACCTCGTCCAGAAGCACCACCGAATAGGGCTTGCGCCGCACGGCCTCGGTCAGGACGCCACCCTCGCCATAACCGACATAACCCGGCGGCGCGCCTTTCAGGCTGCTGACGGTGTGCGCCTCCTGGTATTCGCTCATGTTGATGGTGATGACGTTCTGTTCGCCTCCATAAAGCACCTCGGCCAGCGCCAACGCGGTTTCCGTCTTGCCCACGCCCGACGTCCCGGCCAGCAGGAATACTCCGACCGGCTTCGAGGGGTTGTCGAGCCCCGCGCGGCTGGTCTGGATGCGCTTGGCGATCATCTTCATCGCGTGGTCCTGCCCGATGACGCGCTTGGCCAGATGCGTCTCGAGGTTGAGCACGGTGTCGATCTCGTCGCGCACCATCCGGCCCACCGGGATCCCGGTCCAGTCGCCAATGACACTGGCGACGGCCTGGGCGTCCACGATGGGCAGGATAAGCGGGTTCTCGCCCTGCAATTCGGCCAGCGCGGCGTTCTTCGCCTTCAGCTCTTCATGCAGTTTCGTGCGTTCCCCGGCGTCGAGGGG
>JBAVQZ010000259.1:0-3008 GCA_049694515.1 Paracoccaceae bacterium
GCTCTATGGTCATGACGTGACCCGCGCCTTTCCCTGAGGGGCTGGCCTTTGCGCCGCGCTGCGATAAGGTGGCGGCGAAACCCCGGCGGCATCAGCATGAGGACGCAGCGGAATGGCATTGGAAGACGCATCGAAAGAGGCGGATAACGCCTTCACAAGAAAGGGCTATCGCGGCCTGTCATTCGAAAACACCTTCGGCGGTGCGGTCAGCTTCCTGCGCCGGACCTATTCCAAGGATCTGTCCGGGGTCGATCTGGCGATCACCGGCATCCCCTTCGACCAGGCGGTGACCAACCGCCCCGGCACCCGGCTGGGTCCCCGCGCGATTCGCGAGGCCTCGGCGCTTCAGGCATTCGATCCGCCCTTCGGCTGGGGCTTCGATCCGGTGTCGGAATTCAACATCGCCGATTACGGCGACATGCCCTTCGACTATGCCAACACCGCCGCCTTTCCCGGTGCCGTCACCGCGCATGTGGCGGGCATCCTGAAGGCTGGCGCGGGCAGCATCACGCTGGGCGGCGATCACTATATTTCCTACCCGATCCTGAAGGCTTACGCCGAGAAGTTCGGACCGGTCGCGCTGTTGCAGTTCGACGCGCATTCCGACACCTGGGCGGATGACGATTTCGACCGGATCGACCACGGCACGATGTTCTACAAGGCGGTGAAGCAGGGGCTGATCGACCCGGATCGCTCGGTCCAGGTCGGCATCCGCACGGAAAATCCCGACACGCTGGGCATTCGCACGATCACCGCGCGCGAGGTCCATGAGAAGGGCGCCGGGGCCGCGGTCGCCCGTATCAAGGAGGTGCTGGGCGATTTCCCGACCTACCTGACCTTCGACATCGACGCGCTGGATCCCGCCTATGCGCCCGGGACCGGCACCCCCGTCTGGGGCGGGCTGACCAGCGCGCAGGCGGCGATGATGCTTCGCGATCTGGCAGACATCAATCTTGTCGGTGGCGATGTCGTCGAGGTCTCGCCGCCCTTCGACACCACCGGCGCAACGGCGATCGCGGGGGCCCATGTGGCGGTTGAGCTTATGTGTCTATGGTGCTGGAACAAAAGGCAAAACGACTCATGAGATTGCCCGGGCCCGCCGCATTTCATGCCTATGTGGTCAATACCATGTGGCTTTTGGCGCTGATCGCCGTGTCGGGGCTGATCTATATCCGCGTGGCGCCCAGCGATCCGGCCTATTGGCACATCGACCCGACCCTCGCCGCCTCGCCGGGCGAGTCCGGCGTGCTTGTCCGCCCCGGCGACGGCGACATCACGCCCGCGCCCCGCGACATGCCGCCCGCCGCTCTTCTGTCCCGGCTGGACGCCATCATCATGGCCACCCCGCGCACCAGGCGCGTCGCCGGCAGCGTCGAGGAAGGGCGCGTGACCTATGTCACCCGCTCGTTGGTATTCGGCTTTCCCGACTACGCCACGGTCACGGCCATATCCCGGGACGGCGAAAGCTTTCCGGTCATCCTGTCCCGCGCCCGGTTCGGCCGCTCGGACCTAGGAGTGAACCGCGCCCGCGTCGAGAAGTGGCTTGAGGCGCTGAAAAAGCCGGGATGAGATGCACGACTCTCCTGTCGGGCGCCACATCGGGTTCGTGAGCGACATCTCGCAGCGCGCCATGAAGGCGCGCCCGTCCACGTAAAGGCAGATCGCCTCGCCCAGTTCGACGCGGCCTCCGGTGCTGTCGGTGCAGTAGCAGTCGATCTTCTTGCCGCCTGGGCCGGTCACGTCGGCCAGCGCCGGTGTCGAGAGCAGAAAGAGGATCAGACTCACCCGTATCATCGCTTCAGTCTACCACGCTGCCGAACACCCCGCACCCCTTGACCGCAGCGGTCCCTTGGGCAAAAGAACCCCATGGTTCCCATCGAGAAGCTCAACCAGATCACCCAGCGGTTCCAGTTCCTCGAGGCGAAGCTCGCCGAGGGGATGACGGAGGATTTCGTCCAGCTCAGCCGCGAATATGCCGAGCTGAAGCCGATCGCCGAACAGATCGACGCCTACCGCGGACTTCTCGACGAGATCGCCGAGGCCGAGGCGATGCTGCCCGACCCCGAGATGAAGGCGTTGGCCGAGGAAGAACTGCCGCGCCTGCGCGCCCGCCTGCCGGAGCTTGAGGAGGCGCTGCAACTTGCGCTTCTGCCGCGTGATTCCGCCGATGCACGGCCCGCCATCATCGAGATTCGGCCTGGAACGGGCGGCGAGGAGGCAGCGCTTTTCGCGGGCGATTTGCTGAGGATGTATCAACGCTATGCCGAGGCTAAGGGCTGGCGCTTCAACGTCCTTGAAGAAACGCAAACGGAACTGGGCGGGATCAAGGAGGTCGTTGCAAACGTGCAGGGCGACGGCGTTTTCGCGCGGCTGAAATACGAATCGGGCGTCCATCGGGTGCAGCGGGTGCCCACGACCGAGTCGGGCGGGCGTATCCACACCTCGGCCGCCACCGTCGCCGTCCTGCCCGAGGCCGAAGAAGTGGATGTCGAGATTCCTGCCGGGGACATCCGCATCGACACGATGCGCGCCAGCGGCGCGGGCGGTCAGCATGTCAACACGACCGACTCGGCGGTTCGGATCACCCATATCCCCACCGGCATCGTCGTCACGAGTTCCGAGAAATCGCAGCATCAGAACCGGGCCATCGCCATGCAGGTGCTCCGCGCGCGCCTGTTCGACATCGAGCGTCAGCGCGCCTCGGACGAGCGTGCCGCCACGCGAAAAAGCCAGGTCGGCTCGGGCGACCGGTCCGAGCGGATTCGCACCTACAACTTCCCGCAGGGCCGCATGACCGACCACCGGATCAACCTGACGCTCTACAAGCTCGAGCAGGTGATGGCGGGCGACCTGGACGAGGTGATCGACGCGCTGATCGCCGACGATCAGGCCCGCAAGCTGGCCGAGATGGAGGCGTGACCGGCACCGAGGCCCTGTCCGCCGCCGTGGCGCGCCTTAAGGCGCACGGAGTGCCGGACGCGCCGCGCGACGCACGGAGGCTGCTGGCC
>JBAVQZ010000260.1:0-2723 GCA_049694515.1 Paracoccaceae bacterium
GCTGATGGAGCGCGAGGCCGACTGGCTGCACGAGGCGCTTTGCGACGTGCCCGAAGCCGCCTTCGACGCGATTCTCGACGAGGTGCGCGCGCTGGCGCCGGACGCGCTGAAATCCGGGCTGCGGCTGGCCAAGCGCCGTGCCGCGCTGCTGATCGCGCTGGCCGACCTGGGCGGGGTCTGGCCACTGGAAACCGTCACCGGGAGGCTGTCGGATTTCGCCGATCTGGCGATCGACACCGCGCTGCGCCACTTGGTCGGGGCCGAGATCGCGCGCGGCAAGTTGCCCGGCGCCACCGAGACCGACGCCGAAACCGCCGGCGGCATGTGCGTTCTGGCGATGGGTAAGCAGGGCGCGCACGAGTTGAACTATTCCTCGGATATCGACCTGATATGCCTGTTTGACCAGGACCGGTTCGACCCGGACGATTTCCATGAGGCGCGCGCCAGCTTCATCCGCGTGACGCGGCGGATGACGGCGCTTCTGTCGGACCTGACGGGCGACGGCTATGTGTTCCGCACCGATCTGCGGCTGCGGCCCGACGCGCAGGTGACGCCGGTTTGCATCTCGATGGAGGCGGCCGAGCGGTATTACGAAAGCCTCGGCCGGACTTGGGAACGGGCGGCGCATATCAAGGCGCGTCCCTGCGCCGGGGACATCGCCGCCGGAGAGGCGTATCTGGAGCGGCTGCGCCCCTTCATCTGGCGCAAGCACCTGGATTTCGCGGCGATCCAGGACGCGCATGACATGCGGCTGAGAATCCGCGAGCACAAGGGGCTACACGGCAAGCTGTGCCTGGAAGGGCATGACATGAAGCTGGGCCGGGGCGGCATCCGCGAGATCGAGTTTTTCACCCAGACCCGCCAGATCATCGCCGGCGGGCGCGATCCCGACCTGCGCGTGCGCGGCACGGTCGAAGGGCTGGCCCGGTTGGCCGACAAGGACTGGGTGCCGCACGATGTCGCCCAGACGCTGACCGGGGATTATCGCGCGCATCGCGAGGTCGAGCATCGCTTGCAGATGGTCAACGACTCGCAAACCCATGATATGCCGGGCAGCCCCGAAGGGATCGACCGTATCGCGCGTTTCATGGGGCAGGGCGACACGGCCGCCTTCCGCAAGGTTCTGGAGGAACGGCTGACCCGGGTGGCCGAGCTGACCGAGGGGTTTTTCGCGCCGGGCAAGGCGGAAAAGGCCGATGTGGACTTGCCCGAGGGGGCCGAGAGGATCATGGAGCGTTGGCCCAACTACGCCGCGCTGCGCTCAACCCGGGGGATGACGATTTTCAACCGGCTCAAGCCGGATATTCTCAAGCGTCTGGCACGCGCCACGCGGCCGGAAGAGGCGCTGAATGCCTTCGACGGGTTTCTTGCGGGGCTGCCGGCCGGAGTACAGCTCTTCTCGCTTTTCGAGGCCAATCCGCAGCTCATCGACCTGATCGTGGATATCGCCGCGACCGCGCCCGAGCTGGCGCGGTACCTGTCGCATAACGCGGGCGTTCTGGACGCGGTGATCGGTGGCGACTTCTTTTCCGACTGGCCGGGGCGCGCGGCACTGACGCGGGAACTGTCCGAGCGGCTGGAGGCGGCCGAGGATTACGAGGCGCAGCTCGACACAGCGCGGCGCTGGATGAAGGAGCGGCATTTCCGCATCGGCGTGCATCTGTTGCGCGGACTGAGCGATCCCGACAATGCCAGCGCCGAATATGCCGATCTGGCCGAGTCTGTGCTGGCAGCGCTCTGGCCGCATGTCGTCGCGGATTTCGCGGTGAAACACGGGCCACCGCCGGGGCGGGGCGCCGTGGTTCTGGGCATGGGCTCGCTCGGCGCGGGGCGGCTGACGGCGCGCTCGGATCTCGATCTGATCGTTGTCTATGACGCGCAGGGCGTCGAAAGCTCCGAAGGGCGCCGGCCTCTCGCCTCGCGCGCCTATTACGCGCGGCTGACGCAGGCGCTGGTCACCGCGCTGACCGCGCCGATGGCCGAGGGCAAGTTATACGAGGTGGACATGCGCCTGCGCCCGTCGGGCAACCAGGGGCCGGTGGCCACCTCGCTGACCGCCTTCCGCGACTACCAGCGCGACTCGGCCTGGACGTGGGAGCATCTGGCGCTGACCCGCGCGCGGCCGGTGGCGGGCGTGTTGGACCTGGGCGAGGAGGTCGAGGCGTTCCGGCGTGCGTTGCTGGCGGAAAAGGCGGATATCGGGCGCATCGTCGCCGGGGTCGAGGACATGCGCGCCCGGCTGGCCGAGGCCAAGCCCGCCAAGGGGCTCTGGGACGGCAAACAGGGGCCCGGACGCGGACAGGATATCGAGCTTCTGGCCTCGGCCTCGGCCCTCGCCGCCGCCAGTTCCGAAACGCAGGTTCCCGCGCAGATCGAGGCGGGTGTCTCGCCCGGCTGGCTGACCGCAGGGGAAGCCGGGGCGCTGTGCGAGGCCTATGCGCTGGTGCGCCGGGTGCAGGTCGCCGCCAAGCTGTTGAGCGATGCGCCGCTCGACCCCGACTCTCTGGGTGAAGGGGGGCTGGCCTTTTTTCTGCGCGCCACCGGAGCGGACAGCGCGGAGACGCTGGCGGACCGGCTGGAACGGGCGCAGGGTGAGACCGAGGCGCTGATCGGCGCGGTTCTGCAACGCTGGAAGGAACAGGTGGATGACACAAGATGATCTGGACCCGAGAGGGGTGATACGCGAAGCCTATCGCATCGACGGGATCGACGCGGCGCAGTGC
>JBAVQZ010000261.1:0-3671 GCA_049694515.1 Paracoccaceae bacterium
CTGTCGTGGCGCAGGATCGCGCGCCACGAGATCGCGTCGATCGCCGCGATGTCGGCCCGGCCCTCGGCCAGGTCGATCACGCTTTGGCGGTGGGCGCCCGTGGGGCGGATCCGCTTGAAACGAAAGCCTTTCGCCTGCGCCGCCAACTGCGGGGCGGCCCAACCGGAATGAGAAAGCGCCTCATTGTAGGCGAATACGCGGTCGGCGTATGACGCGATATCCTCGTCGGGCTCGTCGGCGCGGACAACGAAGAGGCTGCGGTAATGGCCGGACGGGGTGTCCGCCAACCCGTAATCGGCGGTGCCGATCAGCGTGACCCGGTCATGCAGCCTTGCACGGATCGGCAGGCCGCAGGCCTGGCCCAGCACCAGGCCGGGATGCAGCCAGCCCTGCCAGACATCCATGCCGCGGGTCAGCGCGTCGGGGGCTTTGACACCCGAGTCGCGCAGCGCATCCCGGATGAGGGCCCAGAAACGGTCATGCGCGGCCGCGTTTTCCGGCCGGTCATACATCGGAAGGGCGGCGATCATGCCTTGCGGGCTTCGACGCGCTGCCGGGCCAGCGCGCTGTCGCGGTCGTTGATGCCCAGAAGATTGGTGACCAGCCGCAGCAGCGCGTCCTCCTCGTGGTCGCGCTGGCCATCAGCCAGCACCACATCCCACATCGCCTCGACCACCGCTTCGCGGTCCTCATAGGCCACCGCGTCCTTGATGGCGCGGGTAAAGCGCACTGTGTCGGGCGCCTCGCGCTCGAGGCCCTCGGCATCGCGGCGCAGCGCGACCGCCTCGAAGGGGGAAAGGCCATAGCGCGCGGCCAGAATCCGGTCGATGCGCGCCACTTCGGCCTCGGCATAATCGCCGTCGGAACGGGCGATGCGAACCAGAAGCGCCGCAAGCGCCAGCCGGGCATCCGCATCGGGAAGCCTTGCGGGTTCGGGCTGGATCAGCCGGGACAGGAAATCACCGAACATGCGCGCAGATATAACGCCGGTGCGATACGGGGCCAAGGGGCGTTAACGCAGTTGTGCGCCCTGCACGCTCAGCCCTCGTAGCCCTCGACGATCACCAGGTCGATGTCGGAAATCCCGTCGCGCAGGGCTTTCGCCTCGGCGTATTCCGGGCTTTCGTAACAGGCCAGCGCATCGGCGTAGGAGGGAAACTCGATCACCACGGAGCGATTCATCGCGTCCCCTTCGACCACCGTCTGCTGGCCGCCGCGCACCAGGAATTTCGCGTCATACTTGGCGAAGGCCTTCGCGTTGGCCGCCTGATACGCCTTGTAGCCTTCCGGGTCGTGGATCTTCGTATGCCCCAGCCAATAGCCTTTCGCCATGTCGTTTCTCCCTTGCACACGGCGTCACACCAGCCGCGAGATGTCCCGCGCCGCGCGCACGAAATCCGCGAAAAGCGGGTGCGGGGCGAAGGGTTTCGATTTCAGCTCGGGGTGGAACTGCACGCCGATGAACCACGGATGCTCTTTCCATTCCACGATCTCGGGCAAGCGGCCG
This sequence comes from Paracoccaceae bacterium, assembly GCA_049694515.1. Lineage (GTDB taxonomy): Bacteria > Pseudomonadota > Alphaproteobacteria > Rhodobacterales > Rhodobacteraceae > JADQCB01. Next base: position 1,508 of record JBAVQZ010000261.1, read on the forward strand.
TCGGGCGACATGCCCGAGAAAATCAGGCCGGTTTCCTCCAGCTTGTCGCGATACCTGATGTCCACCTCGTAGCGGTGGCGGTGGCGTTCCTCGATCGAGGTCGCGCCATAGATCCCGGCCACTTTCGAGCCTTCCTTGAGCACCGCCGTATAGGCGCCCAGCCGCATCGTGCCGCCCTTGTCGTCATCGACCTTGCGCGCCACCGTGCGGTTGCCCTGCACCCATTCCTTGAGGTGATAGACGACGGGGGTAAAGCGTTTCTGCCCGGCCTCGTGGTCGAATTCCTCGGACCCCGCGTCGGGCAGGTGGGCGACGTTGCGCGCAGCCTCGATCACCGCCATCTGCATGCCAAGGCAGATGCCCAGATAGGGAATGTTGCGTTCGCGCGCGAATTGCGCGGCCTTGATCTTGCCTTCCGTGCCGCGTTCACCGAAGCCGCCCGGCACCAGGATCGCCTGGAACCCTTCCAGCCAGGGGGCTGGGTCCTCGCGCTCGAATATCTCGGCGTCGATCCATTCGGATTTCACCCGCACCCGGTTGGCCATGCCGCCATGCGTCAGCGCCTCGGCGATGGATTTGTAGGCGTCTTCGAGCTGGGTGTATTTTCCGACGATGGCGACCTTCACCTCGCCCTCGGCATTGAAGATGCGGTCCGATACATCTTCCCAGCGCGACAGGTCGGGCTTGGGCGCCGGGCTGATCTGGAAGGCGTCCAGCACCGCCTGGTCCATGCCTTCGCGGTGATAGGCCAGCGGCACCTCGTAGATGGATTTCAGATCCTGCGCGGCGATGACCGCATCGGGCCGCACGTTGCAGAACAGCGCCAGCTTCTCGCGCTCCTTGGCCGGGATCGGTCCTTCCGAGCGGCAGACCAGCACGTCGGGCGCGATGCCGATCGAGCGCAGCTCCTTCACCGAGTGCTGCGTCGGCTTGGTCTTAAGCTCGCCGCTGGCCTTGATATAGGGCAGCAGCGTGAGATGCATGAAGATGCACTGGCCGCGCGGCTTGTCCTGGCTGAACTGGCGGATCGCCTCGAAGAAGGGCAGCCCCTCGATATCGCCCACGGTGCCGCCGATCTCGCACAGCATGAAATCGACCTCGTCCTCGCCGATGCGAAGGAAGTCCTTGATTTCATTCGTTACATGCGGAATCACTTGGATCGTCTTGCCCAGGTAATCGCCGCGCCGCTCCTTCTCCAGCACGTTGGAATAGATGCGTCCCGACGAGACCGAATCGCTGCTGCGCGCAGCCACTCCGGTGAAGCGTTCGTAATGGCCCAGATCCAGGTCCGTCTCGGCCCCGTCATCGGTTACAAAGACCTCGCCATGCTCGAACGGGCTCATCGTGCCGGGATCGACGTTCAAGTAAGGGTCCAGCTTTCGCAGCCGCACCGAGAATCCGCGCGCCTGCAACAGCGCCCCCAACGCCGCCGAGGCGAGCCCCTTGCCCAGCGAGGACACGACGCCGCCCGTGATGAAAATATACCGTGCCATGCGTGATTCTGACCCCGCGGTGATTGCTTCTTGTTGCTGCCGGCGGCCCGTCGGCCGCGCCTCTCCACGGGATTTGAGGGGTACAGGATTCGGCGCCCGGGAACAAGACCGCATGACCCAATATGATGTGGTGCGTGACATGCCCGCACCCTATCGGTGCAGTCCTGCGGTCTTTCAGCCTTGCGCGGTGCAGGGCGCCAGAACGGGGTCGTTTGCCTGGGTGAACAACCCGAAGGTGAGGGTCTTGCCGCCCTTGTTGTAGTTTATGCCGGACACCGTCGCCACCTGCGCCAGCGGCCGCCCGGCCATCGCGGACAGTTTTTCGGCGGTATCCGGCGCGTCGAGCCGGACGAAGGCGCGCCAGCCCGGCTCGTTCGTGGACAGTTTCCGCGCGGCCGCCTCGGGCCTGGCGAAGACGATGTCGCGTCCGGCGAGGATGGCGAGGCTCAACTCGGAATAGCCCGAGATCACCAACGGCCGCTCGGCGCAGGCATCGAAGCGCGCATGTGCGGCGGCCAGCCGGGGGCTCAGAAAGAGGCTGTCCAGCCCCGGCGCCGTCACGCGCAGCAGCGCGGGCATCATCACCAGAACGGAGGCCATCGCCAGCGCGGCGAAAGCATGGAGGCGCTGCGCTGCCAGCGCCCAGGCCGCGAAGACCACCAGGATCAGCC
>JBAVQZ010000262.1:0-1694 GCA_049694515.1 Paracoccaceae bacterium
CGTCAGAACAGAGACCAAGCATCGATCCGCGGATTTCTTTGATTATATCGAACCGGATGATCCGAAAAAAGAGGCGGAAGCCAATGCCTTTGCGGCAGCTTTGCTAATGCCGCCGAACTTGTTCAAACCCGCATTTGCTCGTTTTTCGGGAGATATCAAAAAGCTTTCGACACTTTTTGATGTGTCTGAAGCCACAGTGTGCCGGCGTGTGCGTGAGTTGGCGCTTAGGAATTAATGGTCAACGGGGCGGGTGCGCTCGCCCCTGACGCGGGTCAGGCCGCAGGCAGAAAAACCCGGGCGGTTAACAGACAGAGCCTGATCAGCGAAACTTGGGGGTGCCTTCGGGCACCCCTTTTTCCTTCCGGCCGGGCTTGACGGCGGCCCGCTTTGCGGCTTTGACCGGGGCAGGGGCCGCAGCGGCGGAAAGTGCAAGGGAACCAGCGACATGATCGAATCCAGACCCGGCCTGATCGAGCAGATCCGCGACCGCTTCGCGCATGTCGATCACTGCCCCTTCCAGGGTGAACGCGTGTTCTTCGAGAATGCAGGCGGTGCGCTGACGCTGAAATCGGTGGTCGAGACCTCGGCCCGGATGGCGGCGATCCCCGACAACCAGGGCCGCGACAACCCCGCTTCGAAAGAGCTGATGCGGATCATCGAGCAATCGAAGGCGGACATGCGCGATTTCTTCAACGCGCGCAGCGGCACCTTCTTCGTCGGCGAAAGCGGCACCGAACTGCTGTTCCGCCTGGTCCGCACCGCCGCGCTGGGCGCGGGCGGGGGCGGTCGCGTGCTGGGCAGCACGCTGGAGCATCCGGCCTCGCGTAGCGCCTGCGCGCGTTGGGCGGCGATCGCGGGGCTGGATCATGTCACCGTGGCGCATGACGACGCCACCGGCTCGGTCAGCGCCGATCACTATGCTCCGCAGATCACGTCCGACACCCGCGTCGCCACCATCGTGCACACCTCGCCCGTCACCGGCATGAGCGTGGACGTGGCCGCCATCGCCCGCCGGATCCGCCAGACCGCGCCGGACTGCCTGATCATCGTGGACGGCATCCAGCACGCGGCGCATGGCGGGCTGGACATCGACGGCTGCGGTATCGACGGCTACGTGATCTCGCCCTACAAGGTCTTCTCGCGCCATGGCTATGGCGTGGCCTGGGCATCGGACCGGCTGTCGGCGCTGCCGCATGACAACCTGGTCGGCGGGCCCGAGCACGCGTGGGAGCTGGGCACCCGCGACACCGGCGCCTATGCCACCTTTTCCGACGTGGTGGCCTATTTCGACTGGCTGGGCGGGCAGGTGTCCGACGCGCCCGACCGCCGCGCCCGGATCGAGGCGGCCGGAGACGCGATCCACGCCCAGGAAATGGCGCTGACCGACGCGATGCTGCACGGCACCGGCAACCTGATGGGGCTGGCCGACCTGCCCGGCGTCACGATCATCGGCGGCGTCGACAACCCGCTGCGCGAGGGTCTGGTTTCGCTGGCCGTGCAGGGTGTGCCCTCGGCCGAGGTCGTCGAACGGCTGAACCGGGAGGGGATCCGGGTGCATATACGCCGCGACGATCATTATTCCGGCAACATCCTGACGCCGCTGGGCCTGCGCGACTGCATCCGGGTTTCGATGTGTCACTACAACACGCGGCAGGAGGTGGCGCGCTTCCTGACGGCGATGAAGGCGATCGCCG
>JBAVQZ010000263.1:0-2054 GCA_049694515.1 Paracoccaceae bacterium
GGGCGGCTGCTGCGCCGCCGGGCGTCGGCCGCCGGGGTTCGGCTTGATCACCGTCTTGTCGGTGTCGTCCGGCTCTGCAAACGGGTCCTTGTCAGCCATCGTCCGTCTCCTGTCGGGTCAGCCCTGCCGGATTGCCCAGAGCTCCATCTTCAGCCCCGGGAACGTGCCTGAAATATGGACCGCGATCCCGCCCGACGTCGTCATCTTGCCCCAGTAGGGGCTGTCACCGTCAAGCTCGAAATACACGACCCCCGAATGATAGGGGATCTGGCGCGGGGCAACGGGCAGCGGCCGCAGGCCGATCCCGGGCAGTGCCGAGTTGACCAGTTGCCGGATCTCCTCGACCGGGCCGATCTTGGCCTGCCCGGCGAAATGCCGGCGCACGTCCTCGGCCGGGATGTCGGCGCTGACCGCGAGAACGAAATTGGCGGACCCCAGAAGCTTGCGGTCAGCGATGATGCCGACGCTGATGCCGTATTTCCGCTCTTCCAGCGGGATCGACACCGCTGTCTGCTCCAGCACCGAGCTGAGATATTGCCGCAGCGCGCGGATCACCGGCGCGAAGGTCCGTGTCAGCGCGTCGTGCTCATAGGGTGGAAACTCCGGCGGGTGCTTTTCCGGCGCCATGAACGTCGCAAGTTCACCCGCCAGCCCGACGCATTCGCGGTAGGCCCGCTCGGGATGCACGTTCTCGACGTTCGTCAGATGCCGGATCACCGGCGTCATGCGGTTGATCACCATCAACAGCAGGAAATCCGACAGCTCCGCCGCGCCCTTGGCCTGTCCGGTTTCCGACAACCGCCCGGAAAGCGCTGTCATCCGATGGCCCAGCAGCCCCAGCAGTTCTCGCATGAAATTGTCCAGCACAGGGGCTGCGCGCAGGTCCATGCAACTGGGGATGAAACTGGTGTCGAGGATCACCTCCTTGTCGGGACGCACCTCGATGATCCGGGCGATCGGGATGACCAGCCGGTCGGCAAGGTCGTCCACGTCCAGCGCGAATTGCAGGCGCATCTTGCCGACGCCGATCGTCACAGGCTTGCGATCCCGTCCCATCGTGTCGGTGATTTCCAGTTCGGAGGGGCGCAGCCGGCTTGCCGACTGCTCGGCGCCGGTCAGGTCAACCTCGACCGCGCCCTGGCGCCGTTGCGGCACGCTGAGATAAACCACGCAATCCTTTATGCTGTCGGGCACGACCAGCGCCTCGGGGTGATCGTCGGCCTGCGGCACACGGAACACGGCGCCGTCCGGCGTCAGCCCCGCGCAGGATTTCAGCGCGAACTGGCCGACCTTCAGCACCTCCTCGTCGATCTCCAGGCTGGTCACGCCCCAGGCATAGGGACTGATCCGCCGCGCCAGCCCTGCGACCAGCGCCTCGGTGTAGCGATCCGCCTGCTGGAAGTGCTGCGGCTGAAGGAACAGGCCTTCTGTCCAGAGAACCTTACTTTCCCACGACACGGGCAACCTCCCCCTGCGGCGCGTTGGGGCCGCCTTTTGCATTTCGTTCAGCGATCATTTCAACTTGTCCAACTGTTCCTTGTAGGCGCGCGCGAACTCCTTGCTGAACAGCTCGTGAAATTCGTTCTCCGCCTGATCCGATATCCTGGAATACATCTTCTCGTAGACTTCCCAGTAGCGCGCCTTCTTGCCCTTGAGAAGGGATCCCAGCCCGCCGCCGCGTTCGATCTCCTTCTCCAGCGCCGCCGGGTCGAGTCGTGTCAGAACGCCTTTCAACGCGGCCTCCATCCCGGTGATCGTGGCGATCTCGTGCGCCTTGATGTCCTCCAGCGCCTGCTCGGCCGCCTCTGAAGCCTCGAGGTAGCCCTTTGTATTGGGGCGCACCATCGCCTCGACCGCCTGCTCCGGGCTGATCGAGAATTTCAGCGGGTTGTTTCCCTGGGCGCGGATCATCGTCTGGTCGATGCGGAACTCGCTCTTGATCGAGGTGCGCGTCATCAGGATCTCGCGCAGCCCGGTGATCATCGTGTTCAGCACCGCGCCGAGGCGGGCCATCGTCTCGGTCAACTCCTCGTCGGGCACATTCACCCCGTCGG
>JBAVQZ010000264.1:0-5119 GCA_049694515.1 Paracoccaceae bacterium
ATCTCCGGGTCAGCGGGGTCGCGCTCGGCCAGCGGCGTGTCGATGGTCACGACCTCGCGGACCTGTCCGGGGCGGCGTGAGAGCACTACGATCTCGTGGCCCAGGCGCACGGCCTCGGCCAGGTTGTGAGTGACATAGACGGCCGTGAACGGACTGCGTGTCCAAAGCCCGATGAGGTCGTCCATCAGCAGTTCACGCGTCTGGGCGTCCAGCGCCGACAGCGGCTCGTCCATCAGCATAACAGCCGGGTTGACCGCCAGCGCGCGGGCGATCGCAACGCGCTGCTTCATGCCGCCCGAAAGCTGTCGAGGCAGCGCCTTGCGAAAATCGGTCAGCCGGGTGCGGGCCAGCACGTCGGCCACGATCCGCCCGGCCTCGGCACGGGGGATCCGGTGATCTTCCAATACCAGCTCGATGTTCCCTTCGACCGTGCGCCACGGCAGCAAGGCAAAATCCTGGAAAATATAGGTCAGCGGGTTCAGGCACCCCTCTGGCGGGGCGCCGATCTGCAGCACCTCACCCCGGTCCGGCCGCTCCAGCCCGCCGAGCATCCTGAGCAGCGTCGATTTCCCGCAGCCGGACGGGCCGACGATGCACACGATCCGGCCCGCGGGGATTTTCAACGAGATGTCGCGCAAGACCTCGGTATCGCCATAGCGATGGCCGAGCCTGACCAGGGAAAGCTCCATCCCGGTCTCCCTTCATGAAAAGGGGGCGGGGCGGCGCCCGCCCCGCCGATTTGGCCTCAGATCGTTTCGACGTAGCTGGTATCGACCACCGTGTCGAACCCGATGTCCTGGCCGATCAGGTCCTCGGACTTGAACCAGGCCAGCTGATCCTTGACCGAGTCCACGTTCAGCGCCGCGCCGGGGTTCAGCCGCATCGCGCCGTTGATGATGCTGGGCGCGGCCTTTTCCAGCGGCCGGTCTGCATAGACGTATTTGTGGATCAGCGCGACCATCGCATCGCGGCCGTCCTCGCCCTCGGTCTTGTCCACCAGCGCGGCGTTGAAATCGGCCACCCCTTTCGAGAAGGCGTCGAGGAAGCTTTGCGTCTTGGCGCGCTCGCTCTCGGCGTTCTCGGTCGAGGTGAACACCGTCGTCACCTGGTAATTCGGCAGGTAGTCGGCCACGTCGCCGATGATATGCACCGCACCCGAACCCGCCAGCGCCTTGGCGATATGCGGAACGATGGCCCATCCGTCCACCTGCCCGGATTTCAGCGCGCCGATCACGGCGCCCACCTTCTGCAGCGGCTTGTACGTCATCGAGATACCCTCGGCCGCCGCCATCTTCGAGCCCATGTAATGGAACGACGATCCGGTCTGGGTGATGGCGAAGGTCTTTCCGTCAAGCATGGCAGGCGCGGTCACGCCGGCCTGGAACGCCTTGTCAGAGGCCAGGAATTTCTGGCCGTCGATTCCGGGCTCCTCCTGCAGCGCGCCGCCGATCACCTTGACGGCGCCCTTGTCGGCCAACGAGATCAGCCCGCCGCTGATCGCGGTAACCCCGAAATCGACGTCGCCCGAGGCGATGGCCACCGCCATCGGTTGCGCGGCGTCAAAGAATTTCAGCTCCACGTCCATCCCCGCGTCCGAGAAATAACCCCGCTCGAGCGCCGCGAAACTGCCGGCATGGCTGGTCAGGCGCAGGGCGCCCACAACGGTCTTGTTTGCCGCGAGCGCGGGCGTTGCAAGGCCGGCCGCGGCGGCGGTGCCGCCCATCAGGGCGAGTGTCTGTCGTCTGTTGAATTCCATGGTGAGTCCTCCCTCTGATTGCGATGCGGGCGCTGCCGTCAGGCAGGGGCGGTGAATGGCGATGGTCCACGACCGCTACAGTAACAGCGGTATCGCCGTCACCGTCGGTTGGCAACTCTCACGACCGGCCGCCCGACCTTTTAGGATCAATCGGGGCGTCGGCCGCGTGATCGGAATCGTCTTGTTTCCGTCGGGTTCCGCGCGGGGCACGCGTCTGGGTGATCAGCGCCACGGCGGCAAACAGTCCACCCGCAAGGCAGACCATCGGCCAGCCGCCTGTCGTCCAGGCCACTGTCGCCAGCGCCGATCCCGCCGCGCCGCCAAGAAACATCCCGGTCATGTAGACCGTGTTGATCCGATTGCGGGCGCTTTCGTCCAGAGCGTAGATGATGTGCTGGTTCGGGATCATCGCGCTCTGCAGTCCGAGGTCCAGCACGACAACCCCGGCAATGAGGGCGGGGATCGAGCCGACCATGCCGAACAACGCCCAGGATGCCAATGCCATTGCTGCGCCAATCCGTACCATGGCATGCGGTCCGCGCCTGTCGGCCATTCGGCCGGCAAGGGGGGCGGCCAGGATGCCGGCGACGCCGAGAATGCCGAACAGCCCGGCGATGTCGGCCCCGAGATGAAACCGGGGTCCCTGGAGATGGAGGGCAAGTATCGTCCAGAAAACGGTGAACGAGCCGAACAGCGCAGCCTGGACCGTGGTCGCGACGCGCAGCGCGGGTTCCCGCATCCACAGCGTGGCGAGCGAGCGGATCGCCGCGCCATAGGACATCCGCGAGGCGGGCGCGTGGCCGGGCAGAGCGACGGCCATCATCAGGGCGGCCGCAAGGGCCAGAGGAACCCCAAGCCAGAACATCTCGCGCCAGCCCGCATGTGCCCCGACAAAGCCGGCGATCGTCCGGCTCAGCAGGATGCCCGCCAGCAAGCCCGACATGACCGCTCCGATCGCGGCGCCCCTGCGCTCGGGGGTGGCAAGCGAGGCGGCAAACGGCACGATCTGTTGGGCCACGGTTGATGCCGCGCCGACCAGAAACGACGCCGCGACCAGGATCAGCGCCGAGGGGGCGGATGCGGCGAAGGTCAACGCAAGCGCGAGAACGATGAACTGCCCGATGATCAGGGGGCGCCGGCGCAGGATGTCGCCCAGCGGGACGAGCAGGAACAGCCCGGCCGCGTAGCCAAGCTGCGTCGCGGTTGGAATCAGGCCGGCGGCGCCCTGCCGCCCGAACTGATGCACAATGATCCCGAGCAGCGGCTGGTTGTAATAGATATTCGCAACCGCGATGCCCGTGGCGGTCGCCATTGCCAGAAGCCGAAGCGTTCCCAGGTCATCCGGTCCGTTCGCCGCGTTCGGGGTGGAATCTGTGCTCATGCGCGCGCCTTTCCTTGGTGCTGTTTGAAATCGCCGCCCTACCCGATCCGGGTGCCGCACAATGCCTCTGGACGATAGTGCGCTGTATGAGAAATCCAAACCGGGCTGGCGACGGCATCGCCGGTCTGCGGTCCGCGGGTGACGAATTCAAGCAGCGCGGACACCTCGATTGCGTGTGTCCGGAACATCGGCCCCGATTTGTCTCGGGAAGGGGACGAGAACGGAAAAAGGCACCGCAGGCTCTTGATTTCGACGATCGGAGTGAGAGGGTTCGAACCTCAGATCCCTGCCTCCCCGAAGACGGGTCAGACAGGCAGTCCTCAGGAAAAAAGACTCCCCGAGGTTTGCGACCTCGGATTTACCTGCCTGTTCCATTATGACCGGGCCCCTCACCGACACCACGTCAAAGCAAGATGTCAGCCCTCGAAAGCCGCCGTCGACGGTGTGCCTGCCGTCAGATCCTGACCATTTTGCATGCAATTCGCGGCCATCTGCGTTGTCCCGGGTGTTGGACGATGTGAATGGCCCTCGGCCTTCCGAAGAAGGTTTGGATCGTTTTGGAGCGTGGGGCGGAACGAGAAACGCCGGTCCAACGTCTTTTCTTTTGGAGTCTTCTCCGATCCTCAAGCCACAACGATGTCACGCATCAAGAAAGCAATAGGGCCGCAGGGCTCCTGCGGCCTTTCTTGCCTTCACTGAAAGGTTTGATGTCCAGCGGGCGTCGCCGTGCGGACACCATACATCCGGCATTCAACGATCTCTTTCTATACGATTCAGTCTGCGAAGCAGGTGTACTTGAACACGCGTCGGGGCGTGATCGGGGGGCTGACAGGGTCATGACTCTTGCCGCACGGCGTCGACAAAACGGCTCCGGAAAATGCCGCAGGGACTCGAGCGCCGAGAACATTGCCTCAAGGCCGTCGATCGACGTCCCCGAACGAACAAACCTGAAAGTCGCGGCATGCGCGGCATCCAGCCGGCATTGGGCAAGGTTCCCGTGCCGCCGGCGCTCAAGCCGACATTTCGATTTCCCGCGTCCCCTTCTTGCGCTCCCGGGTGAATGTGGTCAGCACGCGCGCCAACTCCTTCCGTGCCGCGTCGGACACCGGAGCGAGCGGGCGACGCACCATCGCCGACATTGCGTTTTCCAGCCCCAGGATGTGCTTGACCGGCGCAGGGCTGTTCTCGATGAACATCGCTTCCGCCAGCGGACGCAGAACTTCGTGCAGGCGCAGCGCCTCGTCGCGGTCGCCCTCTGCCCATGCCTTGTGTGCGGCGACACAGATTTCCGGGTCGTAATTCGACAGGACCGAGGTGAGGCCACAGGCTCCGAGCGCGTAGAATGGCAGCGCCAGCGAGTCGTCGCCGCAATGAATAGCGAAATCCCTGCCGCACAGCGCGCGCAGGTCCGAGACCCGCTCGGGACGACCGCCCGCCTCTTTGATCGCCACGATGTTGCGACAGGAGCGCGCCAGCGCGGCCGCAGTCTCGGGGGCGATCTCGACACCGGTCCGGCCGGGGACCGAGTAGAGCATGATGTCGATATCCACTGCTGCCGAGACGTCCTCGTAGTGCGTGCGCAGCCCGGCCTGCGAGGGCCTGTTGTAGTAGGGCGTTACGACGAGCGCGCCGTCCGCGCCCAGATTGGCGGCCCGTTTCGTCGCCGCGACGGTCTTGTCGGTCACGTTCGACCCGGTGCCGGCCAGAATATAGGCGGCGCCTTTCGCTCGTTTCACGGTCCGCTCGATGATTTGGGCGGTTTCGCTTTCGCTGAGCGTCGCGGCCTCACCGGTCGTGCCCACGGGCAAAAGTCCGACCACCCCCGCCTCCAGCTGACGGTCGAGCAACCTTTCGAAAGCTGACCAGTCGATCTTTCCGGTCTTGGTGAAAGGAGTGACGAGGGCAGTTATGATTCCGCTGAATCGGTTGATGTCATTCATGGGTTTTCTCCTGTTGAATCATGTCCTTGGGCGCATAAAGAT
>JBAVQZ010000265.1:0-2385 GCA_049694515.1 Paracoccaceae bacterium
TCGCGGTAGAGCCGCGATTCCGCCAGCGACGAGAATTGCGGCCCCTCCATCGCCAGGTAGGTGCCCCCCTCATGCGCGGTGACGCCCGCGGCGCGTGCCGCGCGCAGGCAGGCCTCCGACAGGCGCGGGCAGGTTGGATGGGCCACGCTCACATGCGCCACGCAGCCCGGGCCGAAGAACGATTTTTCCCGCGCGAAGGTCCGGTCGATGAACTGATCGACGATCACGAAATCCCCCGGCGCCATCTCCTCGCGGAACGAGCCGCAGGCCGAGACCGAGATCAGGTCGGTCACGCCCAGCCGTTTCAGCGCGTCGATATTGGCGCGATAGGGCACGGAGGAGGGCGTATGCACATGCCCGCGCCCGTGACGCGGCAGGAAGGCCATCGCCATTCCGTCCAGCCGGCCGGTCAGCACCTCGTCCGAGGGCGCGCCCCAGGGCGTGTCCACCGCTTGCCAGCGCGCCGCCTCCAGCCCGTCGATACGATAGACCCCCGAGCCGCCGATAACCCCGATCACGCGTTCCATCCGCTTGCCCCCCGTATTGCCGCGCCTTGCACTTTTCTAGGCCCTGAGCCTGCGATGGGAAAGCGTCGCGGCTCAGCCATGCGCCGGGGGCATGGCGGGTTTGATCGACGCTGACGGTTCTCAGGCGTCTTCCGGTCCTGTATACGCCGCGAGGCGCGACTCCATACATCTTGCAGGACACCGACTTGACCAGATCCCTTCTCGCCGCTTTTGCGGACCGATATTCCTTTGCCGATTTTTCGCTGCCCTCCGGCGGGCTGTCGCCGGAACGCCTGAAAACCGAGATACTTGCAGGCCTGACCGTCGCGCTTGCGCTTGTGCCCGAGGCGGTGGCCTTCTCCTTCGTGGCGGGCGTTCACCCGCTGGTGGGGCTCTACGCCGCCTTCATGGTTGGGCTTATCACGGCGGTCATGGGCGGCCGGCCCGGCATGATCTCGGGCGCGACCGGCGCGCTGGCGGTGGTGATGGTGGCGCTGGTGGCCGAGCATGGCGTCGAATACCTGTTCGCCACCGTCGTGCTGATGGGCATACTGCAGGTGGCCGCCGGGGTGTTCCGGCTGGGCAAGTTCATCCGGCTTGTGCCGCACCCGGTGATGCTGGGTTTCGTCAACGGGCTGGCCATCGTGATCTTTCTGGCGCAGCTGACGCAGTTCAAGACGCAAGGCGACTGGATGACGGGCTGGCCCCTGGCCACCATGCTGGCGCTGGTCGCGGCGACGATGGCGATTATCTGGGTGATGCCCCGGGTCACCCGTGCGATACCCGCGCCGCTGGCGGGCATCGCCATCGTCGCGGTTCTGGTCGTCGCCTTCGGCATCGACGTGCCGCGGGTGGGCGATCTGTCGTCGATCGAGGGCGGGTTGCCGCAGCTGCACCTGCCGGGCGTGCCGCTGAACCTGCACACGCTGGAAATCATCTTTCCCTATGCGCTGATCCTGGCCGCCATCGGCCTGATCGAAAGCCTGCTGACGCTGAACCTGGTGGGCGAGATCACCGGCCAGCGTGGCGGCGCCAGCCGCGAATGCGTGGCGCAGGGCACGGCGAACATGGTTACCGGCTTTTTCGGCGGCATGGGCGGCTGCGCGATGATCGGCCAGTCGATGATCAACGTGAAATCGGGCGGCCGCACCCGGCTTTCGGGGATTTCGGCGGCACTGTTCCTGCTGGCCTTCATCGTCGTCGCATCGCCGCTGATCGAGCAGATCCCGCTGGCCGCGCTGGTCGGCGTGATGTTCATGGTGGTGATCGGCACCTTCGCCTGGAACTCTCTCAAGATCATGCTGAAGATCCCGCCGGCCGACGCGCTGGTCATCGTTCTGGTCACGATCACCACGGTGATGACCGACCTGGCCATCGCGGTGGTCGTGGGGGTCGTCGTCTCGGCGCTGGAATACGCGTGGACCAACGCCAAGCGCATCCACGCCAAGAGCTATGAGACGCCGGAGGGCGCCAAGGTCTACCAGATCCAGGGGCCGCTCTTCTTCGGCTCCACGGACGGGTTCATGGAGATATTCGACGTCGATCGCGACCCATCGCGGGTGATCGTGGATTTTGCCGACAGCCGGGTGGCCGACCAGTCGGCGCTGACCGCGATCGAGGCGCTGGCCGCGAAATACGAGGGTGCGGGCAAGCGCATCCAACTGCGTCATCTCAGCCATGACTGCCACCGGCTGCTGAAACGGGCGGGCCAGCTGATCGTCGATTCCGACGACGATCCGGATTACCAGATCGCCGCCGATTACGGCGTTCGGACGGGGCAGCTGGGCGCGGGGCACTGAACCCCGGCCGCCGGTATCCCGATTGCGCGCCTGCGGCGCAAGCCCCCGGTTTCGCGCCGCCTGCGGCGACGCGGTGCCTC
>JBAVQZ010000266.1:0-3361 GCA_049694515.1 Paracoccaceae bacterium
GCGCCCATGGTCAGCGCCACGCCCACCAGGATCAGTCCGCGCGGCAGCCCGTGGCCCAGCACCGCCTCCCAGCAGATCACCCAGGACGGCGTCAGATAGGTATAGGCCATCACTTTGGCCGAGGGCAGGCGCAACGCCGCGAACTGCAACAGCAGAAAGGTCACGGTCGAGGCGAACAGCGCCAGGTAAAGCATCACCAGCCAGACCTGCGCCGGAAGCGCCGCCCAGTCGGTGGCACGGATCGCGGGCCAGCCATAGGCCAGAAGGACGCCCAGCGCCGCGACCATCATCCCCAGCGTGAAGGCCAGCACCGGCTCGCCCCGGTGAAACCGCCGCACCAGCGCCGGATAGGCCGCGTGCGCCACGCAGCCCACGAAATAGATTGCCTCGCCCCGTCCTATGTCCAGCGTCACGACCGCCGACAGATCGGCGCGGAAGATCACCCACAGCGCACCGAGCGCGCCCACCGCCAGCGCCGCGCCCATGCGCGGCGTCGTCGTCTGGCGAACCAGCAGCCAGCCGAAAATTCCCGACAGCACCGGCGTCAGCGTGAAGACCGCCGCGGTCGAGATCGGCGGCGCGGTTTTCAGCCCCTCGAACATCAACACGAAATAGGTGCCGAATACCGCGCCGAGGATCAGATAACGCCACGGCGCGCGGAAATGGGACAGACGCAGCCCCGGCCCGACCGCCGCCGCCGTGCCGATCACCGCCCCCGCCACGACGAACCGCGCGGCGGTCAGCGCCACCGGGTCGATTTGGTTGGCGATCATGCTGCCGAAGCTGAACGACCCCGCGACCAGCGCCGAGAAGATCAGCATCGCCAGATGCCCCTTGGCTGCCTCCGACAAGCCGCTCAGGGCCATGCCTTGGCGGCCTCTTTCAGCGTCGCGGTAAAGCTTTGCACCTTGGCCGTGCGATGCAGGTCGACATGGGTGACCAGCCACAGCGGCACGTCCCATTCGGGCTGCGGCGGGCGCATCTCCACCAAGTCCGGGTCATCCTGCGCCATCCACAGCGGCAGGAAGCCCATCGCGGCGCCCGCGCGCACCGCCTCGAAACTGTCGCGCAGGTCCGAGACGCGCAGCCGTACACACTCGTTGGGCACATGGACGCGCATCCAGGCGAAGAACGGCGCGCGGTGGGTTTCGTCGGTCGGGCCGACGAAGCGGTGACGCGCCAGGTCGGCGTCATCGTCGCCCAGTCCGCCATGCGCCGCGACATAGCGGCGATGCGCGTAAAGGCCCGATCTCTGAACCGAAAGGGCCTGCACGATGTTGTCGGGGTCGTCGGGCTTGCTGCCGGCGCGCACCGCGACATGCGCCTCGCCGTATTCCAGTCGGAACAGGCGCGCATCGGTTATCAGCCGCATCACAAGCTCGGGGTTCTCTTCCTCGAACGCCGCCATCACCGGCACCAGAAGCGGCGCGAAACTGTCCACCGAGGTGACGACAAGCTCGCCGGTCATTGCCGCGCCCTGCCCGTGCAGGCGGCCGGCCAGCTGATCGAACTGGTCGGCGGTCGCCTGCGCCACCTGCAACAGGTCCTCGCCCGCCTCCGTCGCGGTGTAGCCGCGCGCGTGGCGCTGAAACAGCTTGACGCCCAGCCGCGCCTCCAGCGCGTCGATATGACGGATCACCGTCGCATGATGCACGCCCAGCACCTCGGCCGCACCGCTGACGGTCCCCAGCCGCGCCACGTGATAGGCGGTGCGGATCTCATCCCAGTTGTCGAGGCTCATGGCATTTGCGCAAACAGGAACAGCATGGGCGGATGCTGGAATTTTCCGGCCGCGCGTGCAAGGACTTATTCGCGCGACACGCCGCGCGACTGCACCGCGGCGAAGCGCGACACCGTATCGTCCCCCACCCCGGCGGCCGCCCATTCCGCAGCCAGCGCGCGCCGCTCCTGCGCCACCAGATCCGCCACGTCGCTGATCCGCGGCGCACCGGGGCGGCGCATGTGATCCATCAGGCGGTGGCTGTGCAGGATGGTGGGCGTGGCGTCCAGCGGCTCCCACGCGTCCAGCATTGTCACCCGCCGCATGTTGAACTCCGGCGGCAGCACGAAAAAGCGCAGCTCCGTGCGCCACAGCATATCTTTGAGGATGATCTGGTCGCGCGCCACGCCAGCGTCGTGAAACCGGCGCGACCACTCGGCCAGGAAGGCCAGCATCCCCGGCGAGCGGCGATAGAGCATCACGCCCGAATTGAGCTGCGGAAAGGCATAGGGCGTGGCGACCTCGAGCCCCTCGCGCACCAGCGCCGAGGCGCGTCGCACGTCATGTGCCAGCGCCATCTCGAACCGCTCCAGTACGTCGAACAGGTCGCCCAGCGGCGCCAGGACGCGGGTGTCGCAATCCAGGAAAAGCGTGCGCTCGAAGCGCGTCAGCGGCATGCAGTCCAGCTTGGCGCGGCGATGCCGGCGCGGCACCGGATGCACGCGGTCGAACACGCCCAACCCCGGCGCGGAGGTGTCGTCGGTGAACAGGTCCACCGGCAATTCCGGCTCGACCGTTCTCAGGCTTGCCGCCGAGGCGCAGGCCAGATCCAGGTAATCGGCCCCGGTCGCCACATAGATCACACCGTCGCGCATCTTCCCGCCCCTGTGGTTCCATCAGTTATATGCCGGGCGCGGCGCGCTTCCAGTCCGGCCCGCGCCTGGGATCTTGGCCATGTGCAAAAGCGCACCATTGATGTTTTCTTGTCGGCATTGCGTTCGCTGACGCAAGGGTCATGTTGCAACGCAGCATAACCCGCGTATCAGGAGCACCCCGATGACTCAGACCATTCTCCGCATCGACTCGTCCATAAAGGGCGATCAATCCGTCTCGCGCCAGCTCAGCGACCGGATCGTCGCCCGGCTGACCGAGGCCGCCCCCGACTCCCGCGTCGTCACCCGCGACCTGGCCGATCTCGACCTGCCGATGATCAACGGCGACTGGCTGGGCGCGGTCTTCACCCCCGAAGGCGAGCGCAGCGCCGAGCAGCAGCGCACGGCCGAACTGTCCGACCGCCTGATCGCCGAGGTGAAGGCAGCCGACGTTCTGGTGATCGGCCTTCCGGTCTACAACTTCGCTCTGCCCGCGCAGCTGAAAGCCTGGGTGGATCACCTCTGCCGCAAGGGCGAGACCTTCTATTACACCGACTCCGGCCCCGTCGGGCTGGTCGAGAATACGCGCGCCATCATCGCCATGACCTCGGACGGCACGCAGATGGGCTCCGAGATAGACTTCGCCACCCCCTACCTGCGCCACATCCTGGGCTTCATCGGCATCACCGATGTGCAGGTGGTCGCCGCCGACCGCATGGCCTTCGACCGCGACGCCGCGATCGGCGCTGCGCGCGAGGCGGTCGAGGGG
>JBAVQZ010000267.1:0-3269 GCA_049694515.1 Paracoccaceae bacterium
GACAGATCAGGCGGTCCACCAGCCCCATGATCCCGGCCAGCGCTTCGCGCGGGGCGACGGGGACCGCCAGCCAGATCTCCGCGGGATTGCGCCGGCGAAGCCCCTTGAGAGCCGCTTTGACCGTGGCGCCGGTGGCGATGCCGTCATCCACCACGATGGCGGTGCGACCGGCCAGCGGCTCGGGCGGATGGTCGCCGAGATAGGCTTTGCGGCGTGTTTCGATCTCGGACAGCTTCGTGGAGATCGCTTCGGCGAAATCCGCCTCGGTCAGGCCAAGCTGGCGCAGGATGTCGTGGTTGAACACCGCGTCATGTTCCGCGCCATCAACCACCGCGCCCGCGGCCAACTCGCTGTGTCCCGGCACGCCGATCTTGCGCACCAGCAGCAGGTCGAGCGGTGCGTTCAGGCGTCGTGCCACCGCCTCGGCAACCGGGACGCCGCCGCGTGGCAGGGCCAGCACAACCGGGTCGCGCGGCCTTTCCTCGGCCAGCCGGTCGGCGAGGCGCGCACCGGCCTGCTCTCGATCCTCGAACATCTTCGCCCCTTCACAAATGGATAGCGCCACGGGGCGGCATGATGCGCCCCGCAGGCCGGTTTTGCAAAGGGCAGCGCGGGATCAGCCGCGCAGGGTGCCGCCGGTGGCCTTGCCGACCTTCTCGACGATCTTCGCGCCCACCGCCTCGATCTCCTTCTCGGTCAGGGTCTTGTCGGTGGGCTGCAGCCGCACGGTGATGGCCAGGGATTTCTTGCCCTCGCCCAGCGATCCGCCAATGAACTCGTCGAAGACTCGGACATCCTCGATCAGCGTCTTGTCGGCCCCTGCGGCGGCGTTGACCAGCGCAAGCGCCTCGACATCGCGGTCCACGACGAAGGCGAAGTCCCGCTCGACCGCCTGCAGGTCGCTCGCCGTCAGTGCGGGCCGGGTGGTGGTCTTCTTCTTCGGGAAGGGCGGCTCTTCAAGGAACACGGTGAAGCCGACCGCCGGCCCCTTCACGTCCATCGCCGCCAGCACCTTCGGGTGCAGCTCGCCGAACACCGCCATGACCTTTTTCGGGCCAAGCGAAATCCGGCCCGACCGGCCGGGATGCCACCATTCCGGCGCGTCGCGCAGGATCTGCACCTTGGCGGGCGCGCCGATGGCCGACAGCACCGCCTCGACATCGGCCTTGGCGTCATAGGTATCGACCGTGCGGCGGGTGCCGTGCACGTCCTTCGGGCCGGTGTGACCGACCAGCAGCCCCGCGGCCACCAAATGCTCCTCTTCCGGCTCGGGGCCGTGGAAGGCGGGGCCGACCTCGAACAGCGCCAGGTCGGCGAAGCCGCGCGCCTGGTTGCGCGCCGCCGCCTGCAGCAGGCCGGGCAGAAGGGCCGGGCGCATATGGCTCATCTCGGACGAGATCGGGTTGTCCAGCATGGTCGCGTCATCGCCGCCGCCGAACATCTGCGCCGCGTCCTTGTCGATGAAGGAATAGGTGACGCATTCGTTGTAACCCAGCGCCGCGATGGTGCGCCGCGCGATGCCTTCGCGCTGCTGCATGGGCGTCAGCACCGGGCGCGGCACGCCGACCTGGGCGCGGGCCATCGGCTTACCCTCCAGCCGGGTGAGAGAGGCGACGCGGGCCACCTCCTCGACCAGATCGGCCTCGCCCTGGATGTCCGGCCGCCAGGAGGGCACATGCGCCATGTCGCCCTCCAGCCGGAAGCCAAGCGCGGTCAGCGTGGCGCGCTGCTCGTCTGGCGGAATGTCCATGCCGACAAGGCTCTGCACCCTGTCGGTGTCCAGCCGGAAGGCCCGCGCGGTGTCGGGAATCTCTCCCGCCACGACCACCTCGGACGGCTCGCCGCCGCACAGTTCCAGGATCATCCGCGTGGCATGCTCGATGCCGTGGGGCGTCCACTCCGGGTCGATCCCGCGCTCGAAGCGATAGCGCGCGTCAGAGTTGATCTTCAGCGCGCGGCCCGTCATCGCGGTTCGGGTCGGGTCGAAATAGGCTGCTTCGAGGAAGACGTTCACCGTCTCTCCGGTACAGCCGCTTGCCAAGCCGCCCATCACGCCGCCGAGGGACTCCACGCCGGTCTCGTCGGAGATGACGGTCATCCCCGGCGTCATCACGTATTCTTTGTCGTCCAGCGCCATGAATGTCTCGCCGCCTGTCGCGGCGTGAACGCGCAAGCCCCCCTGCACCTTGTCGGCATCGAAGACGTGCAGCGGGCGATTGCGGTCATAGGTGAAGAAGTTGGTGATATCGACCAGCGCCGAGATCGGGCGCAGCCCGATGGCGCGCAGCCTGTCTTGCAGCCATTGCGGGGAGGGGCCGTTCTTCACCCTCCGGATCACCCGGCCATAGAAGACCGGGCAGGCGCTTTCCCGTGTCTCGGGGTCGATGGTCACGGCAACCGGGCAGGGGAAAGCGCCCGGCACCACTTCGTCCTCGCGGGGTTTCAGCGTGCCCAGGCCGCGTGCCGCCAGGTCGCGGGCGATGCCGCGCACGCCCAGCGCGTCGGGGCGGTTGGGGGTGATGGCGATCTCGATCACCGGGTCCACCTTGGCCGGGTCATTCTTGGCCAGCCAGTCGATGAAGCGCTCGCCCACCTCGCCAGAGGACAGCTCGATGATGCCGTCATGCTCGTCGGAAAGCTCCATCTCGCGTTCCGAGGCCATCATGCCGTAGCTTTCGACACCGCGGATCTTGCCGACGCCGATGGTGGTGTCGATGCCCGGCACATAGACGCCCGGCTTGGCGACGACGACGGTGATGCCCGCACGCGCATTGGGCGCGCCGCAGATGATCTGCTTGTCGCCCTCGTCGGTCTCGACGATACAGACCTTCAGCTTGTCGGCGTCGGGGTGCTTCTCGGCGGTCTTGACCTTGCCGATGGTGAAATCGGCAAGCCGCGCGGCGGAGTTTTCCACGCCTTCGACCTCCAGCCCCAGATCGGTAAGGGCATAGGTGATCTCGTCCAGCGTGGCCTGGGTGTCGAGGTGGTCTTTCAGCCAGGAGAGGGTGAATTTCATTTGGGTTTTACCTCTTTATTGCCCGAGTCATCACTCGCCTGCTGAATGACTTGAAATTCCGCCACTGCTCGTGTGGTCCCTTTGAATACCGCTTGGACGGACAAGATCAGCAGGAGTCCCACAACGATCGAAAGCGCTTTCTCTCGATGCCGGAACTTTCGTCCATCCACGACATTCTCATCGCCCCAGACAATGGTAATCCGCGAAAGAACCAAGACTGCGTGTGAAGTGAACAAGGCGGTCAGAACAGCGG
>JBAVQZ010000268.1:0-1986 GCA_049694515.1 Paracoccaceae bacterium
TCGACGGGGACGCCGATATAGTCGGCCTGGGCCTTGTCGAGCGTGCTGAGCTTGACCCCGATCCGGTCGAGATGCAGCCGCGCCACCTTTTCATCCAGATGCTTGGGCAGCACGTAAACCTCGTTGCCGTATTCCGCGCCCTTCGTGAACAGCTCGATCTGCGCCAGCACCTGGTTGGTGAAGCTGGCCGACATCACGAAGGACGGGTGCCCGGTGGCGTTGCCCAGGTTCAGCAGGCGGCCTTCCGACAGCAGGATGATGCGGCTGCCCGAGGGCATCTCGATCATGTCCACCTGCTCCTTGATGTTGGTCCATTTGTGGTTGCGCAGCGCCGCCACCTGGATCTCGTTGTCGAAATGGCCGATATTGCCGACGATCGCCATGTCCTTCATCTCGCGCATATGCTCGATGCGGATCACGTCGCGGTTGCCGGTGGTGGTGATGAAGATGTCGATATCGCCCACCACGTCCTCCAGACGCACCACCTCGAAGCCGTCCATCGCCGCCTGCAGCGCGCAGATCGGGTCGACCTCGGTCACCTTCACCCGCGCGCCCGCGCCGCGCAGGCTGGCCGCCGAGCCCTTGCCCACGTCGCCATAGCCGCAGACCAGCGCCACCTTGCCCGCCATCATCGTGTCGGTGGCGCGCCGGATGCCGTCCACAAGGCTTTCCTTGCAGCCATACTTGTTGTCGAATTTCGACTTGGTGACGCTGTCGTTCACGTTGATCGCCGGGAACGGAAGATGCCCCTTCTCCATCATCTGATAAAGCCGGTGCACGCCGGTCGTGGTCTCCTCGCTGACGCCCTTGATGGCGTGGCGCTGTTTGGTGAAGAAGCCCGGCGTCTCGGCCATCCGCTTGCGGATCTGCGCGAACAGCGCCTCCTCCTCCTCGCTCTCGGGGCTGGCGATCAGCTCGGTCTCGCCCTCCTCGACCCGCGCGCCAAGCAGGATGTAGAGCGTGGCGTCGCCGCCATCGTCGAGGATCAGGTTGGCGCCGCCCTCGAACTGGAAGATCCGGTCGCAATAGTCCCAGTATTCGGCCAGCGTCTCGCCCTTCACGGCGAAAACAGGCGTGCCGCCCTCGGCGATCGCCGCCGCCGCGTGATCCTGGGTCGAGAAGATGTTGCAGCTGGCCCAGCGCACCTCGGCGCCCAGCGCCACAAGCGTCTCGATCAGAACCGCCGTCTGGATCGTCATGTGCAGCGAGCCCGCGATCCGCGCCCCCTTCAGCGGCTTCGCCTCGCCATATTCCGCACGCAGCGCCATCAGACCGGGCATCTCCGTCTCGGCGATGTCAAGCTCCTTGCGGCCATAGGCGGCAAGCGAAATGTCCTTGATGATGTAATCCTTCGGCATGGCGCCGCACTCCCGATCGGTAAATCCTTTCGCGGGACATAGCACCGGGCGGGTGGCTCGACAATGCAGGCGCCGCGTGGCAAGCCTCGGAGCGGGTCGCAAGAGGTCGAGATGAAACAACCCCGTGCCTGGCAACGCATGCTTTCGGGCCGCAGGCTGGACCTGCTGGACCCGACCCCGGTGGACATCGAGATCGAGGATATCGCCCATGGCCTTGCCTTTGTCGCGCGCTGGAACGGGCAGACGGCGGGAGATTTTCCCTATTCGGTGGCGGAACACTCGCTGCTGGTGGAAGAGATTTTCGGCAGGATCGCGCCGGACGCGCCGGTGAAATGGCGGCTGGCCGCGCTTCTGCACGACGCCCCGGAATATGTGATCGGTGACATGATTTCGCCGGTTAAGGCCGCCGTCGGTCCGGAATACGGCAAGCTGGACGGCCGGCTTTCGGCAGCGGTCCATATTCGTTTCGGCCTCCCGGCGGAGATCCCGCCAAGGGTGAAAAAACAGATCAAGAAGGCCGACAAGATTTCCGCCTGGCTGGAGGCAACGCAGATCGCGGGATTTTCCGAAGCAGAGTCGACCCGGTACTTCGGGAGGCCGGCCCCGGATCTGATCGACGGGCTGGCGA
>JBAVQZ010000269.1:0-1831 GCA_049694515.1 Paracoccaceae bacterium
ACGATGCCGCATTCGATGGCGTCGTCCTCACGGAAATCCGTTTCCGCCTCTCGGCCGAGAAGCCCGGCGACAGCCTTCCCGACCCGGTCCCGCGCGTCGTCCGACAGCGGGAAGGAGGAGGAGATCACCGGGACCTTGTCGCGGCGGAGAGCGTTTCTGAGCTGCGTTTGGTCGGCCTCGTCCAGCGAGGACAGGCGACGCGCGAAGACATGCGCGATGCGATCCACCAGATCCTCGTCGGCCATGTCCGACAGCGCGCGACGGGCCAGCGTGACGAAGGCCTCGCCCGCGCGACGCCGGAGCCGGTCGAGAAAGGCGGCCTTCTCGTCCTCCAACTGTGCCTGCCATGTCTGACGGCGCGTGGCCAGGTCCTCCCGCGCCTCCTCGGTCATTGTCCGGCGCAACGCTTCGGCCTCCTCCCTGGCTTCGTCCAGGCGCGCCTCGCGCGCCTCTTGCAGCGCCTCCTGCGCCTCGCGATGCGCCTGCGCCTCTGCCTCGGCGTCCTCGCGTGCCGCCTCGGCCTCGCGCAGGGTGCGGTTCACTTCCTCCTCCCGCGCTTTCAGGGCGCGTGTCAACGGGCGATAGAGCACCCGCTGCAAAAGCCAGATCAGAACCAGAAAGTTCACGATCTGGGCGATGACCGTGACCCAGTCAATCTGCACGAATCATCCCCCTGCGCCCTGCGTTGCGGCCTCGATCGCCCAGGTCCAGAACGGGTTGGCGAACAGCAGGATCATGGCGACCACGAAACAGTAGATCGCCGTCGACTCGATCATCGCGAGGCTGACGAACAGCGTGCGGGTTATGGTGTTCGCCTCGTCCGGCTGTTGCGCGATGGCCTGAAGCGCCTGCGCGGCGGTCCGGGCCTCGCCCAGCGCCGGCCCGACCGAGCCGATCGCGATGGTCAGACCGGCGGTCACGATGGAGACGGCGGCGATGACGGTGATGGCGTCCATTCAGGATGTCCTTTCGCTTGGGGTGTCGTCGGGGGCTTGCCGGTCTGCGGCGCCGGGTTCCTGCCCCTGGGCCGAGACGATGTAGACCATCGCCAGAACGGCGAAGATATAGGCCTGGATCACGCCGGTCAGCAGGCCCAGAAGCTGAAGCAGAACCGGAAAGAAGAACGGCGCGACCGACAGAAGGATCGCGGCCACGACCGCCCCGCTCATCACGTTGCCGTAAAGCCGGACGGCCAGCGCGATGGTGCGCGAGATCTCTCCGATCACGTTGAAGGGGGCCATCAGCGGCGTCGGGCGGATATAGCGCCGCAGATAGGCGAGCAGTCCCGCCTGTGCGATACCGTAGGCGGGCACCGCGACCAGCACGCAAAGCGCCAGCGCCACGGTGGTGGAAAGCGAACCCGTGGGCGACATGAATCCGGGGATCACGCCCAGCACGTTCGACAGCAGCGTGAACAGGAAGAGCGTGCCGACGAAGGGCAGGTAGCGCGCAGGGTCCTCGCCGCCGATGGCGCGGATCTGGCCGCGGATCATGCCCACCAACAGCTCGACGGCCAGCCGCCAGCGCGAGGTCGGCGAGGCCGGCCCGATGCCCAGCGTGGCGATGCGGCCGCCGATCACCAGGATGGCCATCACGATCCATGTGTTCACGATCGTCGCCGAGATCGGAAGATCCCCCAGCGGGCCGGCCGGCAGGGTGAACAGGATGGTGCTGTCCGGCGAGATTCTCACTGTTTCACTCCCTCATCGGTCCAAGGCGACGCAGTCCAACGCTGCGCGCCAGCACGAAGCCCGCCAGCGCGGCGATCAGTGCGGGGCCGGTCTGGGCCGCCGCCCAGGCCACTGCGGCGAAGCCGGCGATCACCATGGCC
>JBAVQZ010000270.1:0-3858 GCA_049694515.1 Paracoccaceae bacterium
GGTCCGGGCCAGCTCGTCGGCGAGGTCGGTGCGCTCCCACGAAAAGCCGCCATCCTCGGTCGCCTCGCGCCCGAAATGGCCATAGGCGGCGGTGCGGGCATAGATCGGCTTGAGCAGGTCCAGATGCTCGCGGATGCCGCGCGGCGTCAGGCGCATCATCTCGCGCAGGGTGACGGCAAGCTTGTCCTCGCTGACCCGGCCGGTGCCCAGCGTGTCGACATAAACCGCGACCGGCTCGGGCACGCCGATGGCATAGGCCAGCTGGATCTGGCACTTGTCGGCCAGCCCCGCCGCCACGACGTTCTTGGCCAGATAGCGCGCCGCATAGGCCGCCGAGCGGTCCACCTTGGTCGGGTCCTTGCCGGAAAACGCGCCGCCGCCATGCGGGGCCGCGCCACCATAGGTGTCCACGATGATCTTGCGGCCCGTGAGCCCGGCGTCGCCGTCAGGGCCGCCAATGATGAACTGGCCGGTGGGGTTCACGATCAGCTTGTCGGCGGGAACCGTCCAGCCTTCGGGAAGGGCGCCCTTGATATAGGGCTCGACCAGCGCGCGCACCTCGTCCTGGGTGACGCCCTCAAGATGCTGGGTCGAGACGACGACGGTATCCACGCCGACCGGCTTGCCATTCTGGTATTTCAGCGTGACCTGGCTTTTCGCGTCGGGGCCGAAGGCCGTCTGCCTGCCCGATTTGCGGTCTTCGGCCATGTGGCGCAGGATGCGGTGGGCGAACTGGATCGGCGCGGGCATCAATTCGTCCGTCTCGTTGCAGGCATAGCCGAACATGATGCCCTGGTCGCCTGCACCTTCCTCGCCCTTGTCGCCTTCATCGACGCCCATCGCGATGTCGCTGGACTGGGCGTGCAGTCGGCAGATCAGCTCGGCGTCCTTCCAGGAAAAGCCGGGCTGGTCATAGCCGATATCCCGGATCGCGTCGCGGGCGATCTGCTCGACATCCTTGAGAACGCTTTCGGGGCCGCGCACCTCGCCCGCGATGGTCACGTGATCGGTGGTTGCCAGCGTTTCGCAGGCGACGCGCGCCTCGGGGTCGGCCGCGAGATAGGCGTCGAGAACGGCATCCGAGATCCGGTCGCAGACCTTGTCGGGGTGGCCTTCGGACACCGACTCACTGGTGAACAGCCAGGATCTGTCGCTCATTTTTTCACTCTCCTCTTCCTTGTTCCGTGTTCCCCGTGCGCCGCTCAGGCGATCTTGCGGGAGGGTTCGGCGGCCGGCGCGGATTTTTCCGCATCCGGGGCCGCCCGCTCGGGCGTGTAGCCCAGACTGGGCGAGAGCCAGCTTTCGGCCTCCGCCACGCTCATGCCCTTGCGGCGGGCGTAATCCTCGACCTGGTCGCGGCCGATCCGGCCGATGCCGAAATAGCTGGCCTCGGGATGGGCGAAATAGAGGCCAGACACGGCCGAGGCCGGCCACATCGCACAGGATTCGGTCAGGCGGATGCCGGTATGCTTCTCGGCATCCAGCAGGCCGAACAGCGTGCGCTTCTCGGTATGGTCCGGGCAGGCCGGGTAGCCCGGTGCCGGCCGGATGCCGCGATAACGCTCGGCGATCAGCTCCTCGTTGCTCAGCGCCTCGTCCGCCGCATAGCCCCAGAGCGCGCGGCGCACACGCTGGTGCAGCGCCTCGGCGAAGGCTTCGGCCAGCCGGTCGCCCAGCGACTGCACCAGGATCGAGTCGTAATCGTTGCCCTCGGCCTTGAATCGCTCGGCGATCTCGTGCGACTCGGGCCCCGAGGTGACGGCGAAGCCGCCCACCCAGTCGGGCGTACCGACGGGGGCCACGTAATCGGCCAGGCAATGATGCGCCCGGTCGCCCGATTTCACGCCCTGCTGGCGTAGCATCGGCAGGCGCGCGGCCTCTTTTCCGCGGGTCTCGTCCTGCCAGACGACGATGTCGTCGCCCTGCGAATTGGCGGGCCACAGCCCCACCACGCCGCGCAGGGTGAACCAGTTCTCGTCGACGATCCGATCGAGCATCGCGGTAGCGGTGTCGTAAAGCTCGCGCGCGGTTTCGCCCTTCTTCGGATCGTCCAGGATCTGCGGAAACTTCCCGCGCATCTCCCAGGTCGAGAAGAACGGAGTCCAGTCGATGAAGGGCAGAAGGTCGCGCACCGTGATGTCGTCGATCACCGTGAGCCCCGGCGTCTGCGGCGCGGGCGGGGTGTAGCTGCCCCAGCCGCCGTCGATGGCGTTGGCGCGCGCCTCGGCGATGGGCGTGGTCGGCCGCTCGGATTTCTGTGCGCTGGCATCACGCATCTTGTCCTGATCCCCGGCGATGCCGGCAAGGTAGTCGCCCACCCGCGCCTTGGACAGCAGGTTCGACACCACGCCGACCGCCTTGGAGGCGTCATCGACATGGATCACCCCATGTTCGTATTCCGGCGCGATCTTCAGCGCGGTGTGCTTCTTCGAGGTGGTGGCCCCCCCGATCAGCAGCGGCAGGGTGAAGCCCTGGCGTTTCATCTCGGCGGCGACGTCGACCATCCGGTCCAGCGAGGGCGTGATCAGCCCCGACAGGCCGATGATGTCGGCCTTTTCCTCTTTTGCTTTCGCGAGGATATCCTCGGTGGGCACCATCACGCCCAGATCGACCACGTCGTAATTGTTGCACTGGAGCACGACGCCCACGATGTTCTTGCCGATGTCGTGCACATCGCCCTTAACGGTCGCCATCAACACCTTGCCCTTGGCCGAGGTGTCGCCAGAGCGGCGCTTTTCCTCTTCCATGTAGGGCAGCAGATGGCCCACGGCGGCCTTCATCACGCGGGCGGACTTGACCACCTGCGGCAGGAACATCTTGCCCGCACCGAACAGGTCGCCCACCACGTTCATGCCGTCCATCAGCGGCCCCTCGATCACGTCAAGCGGCTTGTCGGCCTTCTGGCGGCATTCCTCGGTATCGTCGATGACATGATCGGTGATGCCGTGCACCAGCGCATGCTCCAGCCGCTGCTCGACCGGCTGCTCGCGCCACTTGGGGTCTTCCTTCTTGGACGCCTCGCCGCTGCCCTTGTACTTGTCGGCGATGGCCAGCAGGCGGTCGGTGGCGTCGGACCGGCGGTTCAATAGCACGTCCTCGACATGCTCGCGCAGTTCGTCGGGGATGTCGTCATAGACGGTGATCTGCCCGGCATTGACGATCGCCATGTCCAGCCCCAGCGGAATCGCGTGATACAGAAACGCCGAGTGCATCGCCTCGCGTACCGCATTGTTGCCGCGGAAACTGAACGAAACGTTGCTCAGACCGCCCGAGACATGGGTGTGCGGCATCGCCTCCTTGATCATCCGCGTCGCCTCGAAAAAGGCGTTGGCGTAATCGTTGTGCTCCTCGATGCCTGTGGCGACGGCGAAGATGTTGGGATCGAAGATGATGTCCCAAGCGTCGAACCCGGCCTTGTCCACCAGCAGGTCGTAGGACCGCTTGCAGATGTCGAACTTGTGTTGCGCGGTCTCGGCCTGGCCGTTCTCGTCGAAAGCCATGACCACCACCGCGGCGCCATAGCGGCGGACGGTGCGGGCCTGTTCCAGGAACGCCTCCTCGCCCTCCTTCAACGAGATCGAGTTGACGACAGAGCGGCCCTGAACGCATTTCAGACCTGCCTCGATCACCTCGAACTTGGAGCTGTCGATCATCACCGGAACGCGGCTGATATCGGGCTCGGAGGCGATCAGGTTCAGGAACCTGGTCATCGCCTCGGCCGAGTCGAGCAGCCCCTCGTCCATGTTCACGTCGATGATCTGGGCGCCATTCTCGACCTGGCTGCGGGCGACCTCAAGCGCTGCGTCGTAATCGCCCTCCATGATCAGCTTCTTGAACCGGGCCGAGCCGGTGACGTTT
>JBAVQZ010000271.1:0-3690 GCA_049694515.1 Paracoccaceae bacterium
GTGGCTGGGCGTCAAGACCACGCGGCGCGCGCTTTACGACGCCGCCCGCGCCGCGCTGCCCGACGGTCTGGACGAACTGCTTTACCTCAACCAGCGCGGCGAGGTTTGCGAGGGGACGATCACCAACATTTTCTTCGAGACGGGGCAGGGGTTGCTGACCCCGCCCTTGTCCTGCGGTCTGCTGCCGGGCGTTCTGAGGGCCGAGCTGCTGGCGCAGGGCCGCGCGCGCGAGGCGGTGCTTCGCCCGGCCGATCTAGGCACGGCGCGGGCGGTTTTTGTCGGCAATTCGCTGCGCGGGCTGATCCGGGCGGAGATCGCCGGCTGAGCCGGGCCGCGGAAATCGCCCCGGTGCCCTTGCCTCGGACGCGCCGATCGGGTCAAGTCGCGCCATGACAACGGTTTCCCCCAACGCGCAGCGCCCCACCGCCGGCGTCCTCTGGATGCTGGTGACCGGCTTCAACTTCGTGGCCGTGACCGCCCTGGTCAAGCATGTGGGCGGTGGCGTGCCCGCGGCCGAGGCGGCCTTCCTGCGCTATTTCATGGGGCTGGTGTTTCTGGTGCCGATGCTGCGGCCGCTGATCCGCACCGGGCTGACGCGCCGTACGCTGACGCTGTTCTCGGCGCGCGGGGTTGCGCATACGCTGGGCGTGATCTGCTGGTTCTACGCCATGACGCAGATCCCCATCGCCGAGGTGACGGCGATGAACTACCTCAACCCGGTCTATGTCACGATCGGGGCCGCGCTGTTTCTGGGCGAAAAGCTGGCGATGCGCCGGATGCTGGCCATCGTCGCGGCGCTTGTCGGGGCGCTGTTCATTCTTCGGCCGGGGTTCCGCGAAATCTCGCCCGGTCATATCGCGATGCTGGCCACGGCGGCGCTGTTCGCCACCTCCTATCTGATCGCGGGCCGGATGAGCAGCGAGGCCAGCGCCTCGGTCGTGGTGGCGATGCTGTCGATCACCGTGACCATCGGCCTGGCGCCCTTCGCCTTCGCCGTCTGGGTGACGCCCACGACGGCGCAGTTGGGCTGGCTGTTCCTGGTGGCGGCCTTCGCCACGGCGGGGCATTTCACGATGACGCTGGCGTTCCGCGCGGCGCCGATGACGGTGACGCAGCCGGTGATCTTCCTGCAGCTGGTCTGGGCGACGCTGCTGGGTTGGCTTGTCTTCGGAGAAGGGGTCGATGTGTGGGTGCTGCTGGGCGGCGGCATCATCATTTCATCCGTCACCTTCATCACCTGGCGCGAGGCGCAACTCAAGCGCCGCGCCGTGACCCCGCCGGTGCCGGCCACAAAGGTCTAGGCGGGGCTTGCCGGGGCCGTGGCGGAGGTTATCTGAGCGTCATGAGTGATCTGCCTCCCCTCGACCGGCGTGACGGGCTGCCCGACGCCCTGCGCGTGCTACTGGCCGACTACCCCCGCGAGTTGTGGGAGAGTCACGGCAACTTCGACGGGCTGACCCGGTTTTGGCTGGAGCGGCACCTGATGTTCCGCGAGCTGCTGGCGCGCCTGCGGGACGAGGCCGAGGCGGCAATGGACGGCAACGTGGACCCGCGCGCCTATCAGCGCCAGACGGCGCGGCTTGCGGGGTTTTTCCTCAACCAGTTGCACGGCCATCACCAGATCGAGGATCACCACTATTTCCCGCAGCTCTCGGCGCTGGAAACGCGGCTGGCGCGCGGGTTCGAGATTCTCGATGCCGATCATCATGTGCTGGACGCGCAGATCCACGCGCTGGCAGATCATACCAACCGGCTGCTGCAGGCCGATCCCGGCGCGCTGACCGACCCCGCCGGGGCGTTGCACGGCGCGCTGGAGCGGTTCACGCCCTTCCTGAACCGTCACCTGGAGGACGAGGAGGAGTTGATCGTGCCGGTGATCCTGAAACACGGCCACAGCCTTGAGGGCTGAGGCGTCGGTTTCCGCCCGCATTTGATCGGCGTCAATGTGGCGCGCCGCCGGGACGGATAATCAGGCCGTGATGGATCATCAAGGAGAGACAGGACATGACCAACACGCCCCATGAGCTGGCCGACGAATTTCCCGGCAAGGCCGAGGCGATTCACGCGCTGAAGACGACGAACCGACATTTCGAGCGGCTTGTCGAGGAATACCACGAGGTCAACGGCGCCATCCACCGCGCCGAGACCAATGTCGAGCCGACGGACGAGCTGCACGAGAACGAGCTTCGCAAGAAGCGCCTCGCCCTGAAGGACGAGATCGCTCAGATGCTGGCCTCTCCGGCCGAAGGCTGAGCGTTACGCCCCGGCCTCGTCCCCGGACGCGGCCGGGCCTTCCACCTGCTGCTGGAAGCGTTCAAAGAACTGGTCGGCCATCTTGGTCGCGAAGCCGTTGATGAGGCGCGAGCCGAGCTGCGCCAGCTTGCCGCCGACATGGGCCTCGACGTCATAGGAAAGTTCGGTCCCTTCATCGGCATCCGAAAGGGTCACGCGCGCTGCGCCCTTGGCAAACCCCGCGACGCCTCCCTTGCCCTCGCCGACGATTCGATAGCTCTGCTCGGGCTCGACATCCTCCAGCGTCACTTCGCCCTTGAAGGTGGCCTTCACCGGGCCGACCTTCTGCTTGACGACGGCCTGGAACCCCTCTTCGGGCGAGCCGGTCAATTCCTCGCAGCCGGGAATGCAGGCTTTCAGCGTTTCGGCGTCGTTGAGTTTCTTCCAGACCGTGGCGCGGTCGGCGGCAATCGTGCGGCTGCCCTTCAGTTCCATTCTGCATCTCCCTGAATTTTCAGGTTGGTGATAGTGCGGAAGGTGGGAACGGTAAAGTCATTCCGCAATCTCGTAGGGCAGAACGCCCCGGTGATCGGGGTCCACGGTCAGGCGGCGTTCCAGCGGCGGCACGGCGCGCTGGTGGCAGTTCCGGCGCTCGCAGATGCGGCAGGAGATGCCGATCGGCTCGAACGCGGCCTCTTTCGATACGTCCAGATCGTCGGCATAGACCAGCTGGCCGGCATGCCGGATCTCGCAGCCCAGGCTGATCGCGAAGCGGCGGACCGGGGCGCCCCATGCGCCGCCCGGTTTCAGGACGTCGCGCGACAGGCAGAAATAGCGCACCCCATCCGGCGTTTCGGCCAGCTGCCGCTGAAAGCGGCCCGGCGTCTCGAACGCGCGATGCACGTTCCACAGCGGGCAGGCGCCGCCGAAGCGGGCGAATTGCAGTCGGGTGGCCGAGTGGCGCTTTGTGATCGTGCCGGCCTGATCAACCCGCACGAAGAAGAAGGGCACGCCCTTCGCGCCGGGCCGTTGCAGGGTGGACAGGCGGTGCGCCACCTGCTCGATCGAGGCGCCGAACAGGTCGGCCAGCCGCTCCAGATCGTGCCGTGTTTCCTGCGCCGCCTCCAGGAATGCGCGATAGGGCAGCAAAGCGGCCCCGGCGAAATAGTTGGCCAGGCCGATGCGGGCGATGGCGCGGGCCTCGTCGCTGCGGAACCGCGCGAAATCGAGCGTGGCGTCAAGCAGCTTGGGCTGCGTCAGCAGCGCCACCTGATGCAGCAGCTGGAACCGCTGCGTCGCCGGGGCCGCGCGGGAGGACAGCGTCAGCACGCGGGTTTCCCCGTCATATCCGCGCAGGCCCGCGTCGGCCTTCATCTCGACCGCGACGCCTGCCGCGGCAAGCGCCGCTTGCGCCTGCGTCATCGGGTCGGCGCGCTTCCCGTCGGGGCAGGCGAACCG
>JBAVQZ010000272.1:0-2230 GCA_049694515.1 Paracoccaceae bacterium
CGGCAGAGGCGGCGCGGCTGGAGGCCTCGAAAGCCTTCACCAAGGAGATCTGCGACGCCTGTGGCGCACCCACGGCAGGCTATGCGCGCTTCACCGAGGCGGGCGCGGCAAAGGACTACATCCGCGCACAGGGTGCGCCGATCGTGGTCAAGGCCGACGGGCTGGCCGCGGGCAAGGGCGTGATCGTGGCGATGGACGAGGCCGCGGCGCTGGCCGCCATCGACGACATGTTCGCCGGCGAGTTCGGCGCGGCCGGCGCCGAAGTGGTGATCGAGGAATTCATGGAGGGCGAGGAAGCCTCGTTCTTCGTTCTGTGCGACGGCGAGAACGTGCTGCCCATCGGCACCGCGCAGGACCACAAACGGGTGGGGGAGGGCGACACCGGGCCGAATACCGGCGGGATGGGCGCCTATTCCCCGGCGCCGGTGCTGACCGACGCGGTGGCCAGGCGCGCTCTGGACGAGATCATCCGCCCCACCGTGACCGAGATGGCGCGGCGCGGTACCCCTTATCGCGGCGTGCTGTATGCCGGGTTGATGATCCGGGACGGCCGGCCCCGGCTGGTGGAATACAACGTGCGCTTCGGTGACCCGGAGGCGCAGGTGCTGATGATGCGGCTGGGCGCGCAGGCGCTGGATCTGATGCTGGCCTGCGCCGAAGGGCGGCTGGACGAGGCGCGGGTCAACTGGGCCGACGACCACGCAATGACCGTGGTCATGGCGGCGAAGGGCTATCCGGGCGCGTATGAGAAGGGAAGCGTGATCTCGGGGCTGGACGCACTCTCCGAGGACAGCATGCACATGGTCTTTCACGCCGGTACGCGCGAGGTGGATGGAAGGCTGACCGCGGCCGGCGGACGGGTGCTGAACGTCACCGCACGAGGCGAAAGTCTGCAAGAGGCGCGGGACAGGGCCTATGGCATGGTCGGCCAGATCGACTGGCCCGGCGGGTTCTGGCGCGACGACATCGGTTGGCGCGCGCTCTGAAGGCGGCCGGCACGCGGGCCTGCGGCGAATGCACCGCGCGAGGATTTGGACCGCGCAGAAGAGCGGTCAATTGCAGGCGAGCGCGGTGGTGAAGGAGCCGGGATTCTGAAGGGGGCCGATGTCGCGGGACACGAGATTGCCGTCCGCCAGGCGCGTCGCCATCAGGCGGGACCAGTCGGCATTGGCGGTCACGATCTCGGGGCCGGTGCCGCAATCGCGGATGCCGCCCGATATTTGACCGTCGCCGATGCGATGGTTTGTCAGCCCGCCGGTTTCCGCGACAGGTTCGAGCCGCCCGGCGCGGAAGCGCCAGACGCGCAGCAGGTGCGCCAGGTGCGGGCGGTCGATATAGGCGATCTCGGTCAACCCGTCGCCGTCGAGGTCGGCCGCGCCGATGGGGGCGAGCCAGCGGTGGGTCCGGCCGATGAACGGGGTCGCCGCGATCAGGCCCTCTGGACCATACACCGCAAGCCTCGCGCCCAGGGTCAGGTCGGTTTCCACCACGATCACTTCGGGCGCGCCGTCGCCGTCAAGATCGACGAGCCTTGGCGCGATATCCTCGAACACGCGGGTTTCGGGCAGGACGATGCGCCGCCGGGTGCCGTCGGCCATCCGCAGCGACAGCGCGCCGTATTCCACCGCGTCGCCCAGGATCGCGTGGTCGTAGCGTTTGGTTGGTTCGGAATAGCGGGCCGAGGTGATCTGGCCCTGCGCCGCGGCGGCAAAGCCGGCTGAAAAGGCCAGCAGCGCCGCCGCCCGGAGCATCAGATCTGCTTTTCGGGAAGCTGCACCACCAGCCCGTTCAGGTCGTCGGTGACCTTCAACTGGCAGGTCAGGCGGGAGCGGGCGGGGTCAGGCTCGTAGGCGAAGTCGAGCATGTCCTCCTCCATCGCCTCTTTCGGCGGCAGGCGGTCCACCCAGTCGGGCATCACATAGGCGTGGCAGGTGGAGCAGGCGCAGGCGCCGCCGCAATCGGCGTCGATGCCGGGAATGTTGTTGTCGCGCGCGCCTTCCATCACGGTCAGCCCGTTGGGCACGTCCACCACATGCTCGGTGCCGCCGTGCTCGATATAGGTGATCTTCGCCATGCTTGCCTCTCGTCCTGAGCCTGTGATCCCGCGTTTGATATAATTCAGCTTGGCGGGATTTGCCAGCCCGCGCACGGGCTGTTGTTTCGCAGGCCAGATGTTCTATAATTGTTCTCATGCCGCACTCGGAAAACTTCCCTGGCCCCGCGCCATGGC
>JBAVQZ010000273.1:0-3103 GCA_049694515.1 Paracoccaceae bacterium
AGGCGATCCACCCCGGTTATGGCTTCCTGTCCGAGAACCCCGATTTCGTCGCGGCGGTCGAGGCCGCGGGGTTGACCTTCATCGGCCCCTCGGCGGACGCGATCCGGGCGATGGGCCTGAAGGACGCCGCCAAGAAGCTGATGGAGGAGGCCGGCGTGCCCGTGGTGCCCGGCTATCACGGCGCCAACCAGGATGACGAGCATCTGTCGGGCGCGGCGGACGCGATCGGCTACCCGGTGCTGATCAAGGCCGTGGCGGGCGGTGGCGGCAAGGGGATGCGCAAGGTGATGCGCCCTGAGGATTTCGCGGATGCGCTGGCCTCGGCGCGGGGCGAGGCCAGAACCGCCTTTGGCAACGATGCCGTGCTGGTCGAGAAATTCGTGGAAAAACCGCGCCATATCGAGGTGCAGGTGTTCGGCGACGGCACCGACGCGGTGCATCTGTTCGAGCGGGACTGCTCGCTTCAGCGCCGCCACCAGAAGGTGATCGAGGAGGCCCCCGCGCCCGGCATGACCGCCGAGATGCGTGAAGCAATGGGCGAGGCGGCGGTGCGCGCGGCGAGGGCCATCGGTTACAAGGGGGCGGGGACGGTTGAGTTCATCGTCGATGCGTCGGACGGGCTGCGCCCCGACCGTTTCTGGTTCATGGAGATGAACACGCGGCTGCAGGTGGAGCATCCGGTGACCGAGGCCGTCACCGGCGTCGATCTGGTGGAATGGCAGCTGCGCGTCGCGGCGGGGGAGCCGCTGCCGATGCGGCAGGAGGAATTGCACCTCACCGGCCACGCCTTCGAGGCGCGCCTATATGCCGAGGATGTGCCGGCGGGCTTCCTGCCCGCCACCGGCACGCTGACGCATCTGCGCTTTCCCGACGGCGCGCGCATCGACAGCGGCGTGCGGCAGGGCGACGCGATCAGCCCGTTCTACGACCCGATGATCGCCAAGATCATCACCTTTGGTCCCAGCCGCGCCGTGGCGCTGGCGCGGATGCGCCGGGCGCTGGCCGAGACGGAGGTGGCCGGCAGCGTTACCAACCTGGCCTTCCTCGGCGCGCTGACCCGGCATGAGGGCTTCGCCGCGGGCGACGTTGACACCGGGCTGATCGAGCGTGACATCGACGCCCTGGTGATCGTGCCCGAAGCCATGCCGCAGCTGCGCGCGCAGGCGGCACTGGCGGCGGCGGGACTGATGGAAGGTGCCGGACCGCTGACGGGTTTCACCCTCTGGGCGCCACTGGCGCGGAGCATCGAACTGGAGCATGCGGGCGACTGCTTTACCGCGGTGATCCGTCCAGAAGGGCCGGACGCGGCGCAGGTCGCGCTGGATGAGGTGACCGTGGATGCCCGGCGCGTCGCAGCGGGCTGGACCTTCGACGGCCGCCGCGCTGGAACATTCGCGCGGTATGGCGACCGGGTAAGCGTCTTCGCCGGGCACGGCTTCGAATTCACCGTTGTGGACCCGCTGGAACGCGCCACCGCGGCCTCGGGCACCAACCTGGTCGAGGCGCCGATGCCTGGCATGGTCAAGGCCGTCTTCGTCTCGGCCGGCGATTCCGTCGAGGCGGGCCAGCGGCTGGCCGTGCTGGAGGCGATGAAGATGGAGCACACCCTGACCGCCTGGCGCGACGGCACCGTGGCCGAGGTTCTGGCGGGCGCCGGCAGTCAGGTCGAGGCCGGCGCGGCGTTGATCCGGCTTGAGGATGAAGAAGGCGAGGCCGCGGCATGATCCGGCTGCACCATTGCCACCAGACCCGCTCCATGCGTTCACTGTGGCTGATGCATGAGCTGGGCTTGGAGTTCGAGGTGCAGATGCATCCTTTCGACAAGTCGCTGCGCGCGCCGGAATATCTGGCATTGAACCCGGCGGGCCGGGTGCCTGCGCTTGAGATCGACGGCGAGGTGATGTTCGAAACCGCCGCGATCACCGAATACCTGTGCGAGCGTTTCCCAGAGAAGGGGCTGGGACGGCTGCCGGGCGCGCCCGAGCGGATGGACTGGCTGGTCTGGGTGCATTTTGCCGAGACGATCAGCCAGCACGCCGCCGCGCTGACCCAGCAGCATATCGCGCTTTACGACGATTCCATGCGCTCGCCGACCGTCATGAAGCTGGAGGCGAAACGGCTTGAGAAATGCTTCGCCGCCATCGAGGCGCGGCTGAACGCCAATTTCGACGTCGCGCCGTATCTGCTGCTGGGTGGCTTCTCGGCCGCGGATGTCAGCGTGGGGCAGGCGGTCTACATGGCGCGACATTTCGCGCGGATCGAGCCGTTTCCGAATCTGACGCAATGGTATGACGCGATCACGGACCGCCCGGCCTTCAAGGCGTCGGTGCCCGATGAAGGGGCCGATCTGCTTTACAAACAGGATTTCTACGAGGCCTGGGATGGGTGAATATGTCGAGATCTTCGAGGTCGGCCCGCGCGACGGGCTGCAGAACGAAAAGCGCCTGATCCCGGCGGCGGACAAGATCGCGCTGATCGACATGCTCAGCCGCGCGGGATTCCGCCGGATCGAGGTGGCGAGCTTCGTCAGCCCGAAATGGGTGCCGCAGATGGCCGACGGGGCCGAGGTGCTGGCCGGGATCGCCCGCGCGCCGGGCGTTTCCTATGCCGCGCTGACGCCCAACATGAAGGGCTATGAGCGCGCGCGGGCCGCGGGTGCCGACGAGATCGCCATATTCGGCTCGGCCTCGGAAGGATTCAGCCGCGCCAACATCAACGCCTCCATCGCCGAGAGCCTGGAGCGGTTCGCGCCTGTCGCCGCCGCGGCGCGGGCCGACGGCGTTCCTGTGCGCGGCTATGTCTCCTGCGTGACGGATTGCCCCTATGACGGGCCGACGCCCCCCGACAAGGTGGCCGAGGTGGTCGAAAGCCTTGCAAAGATAGGCTGTTACGAGATCAGCCTGGGCGACACGATCGGCAAGGGAACGCCCGAGAGCATCACCGCGATGCTGCGCGCGGTGCTGGATGTGGCGCCGGCCGGCAAGCTCGCGGGGCATTACCACGACACCGGCGGCCGCGCGCTGGACAATATCGAGGCGTCGATGGCTCTGGGCCTGCGCGTGTTCGATGCGGCGGTGGGCGGCCTGGGCGGCTGCCCCTATGC
>JBAVQZ010000274.1:0-7671 GCA_049694515.1 Paracoccaceae bacterium
CGCCCACCCCGGGCGGCCGCTGCCCGCGCTCCCGGAATGACTCGAAACCGCTTGGCCCATAATCACACCTCTCCCGGAAAATGCGTCATCGTCAGCCGGATCGGGTTTGGCGCGGCCTGTCCCAGCCCGCAGATCGAGGCGTCGGCCATCACCGTGCACAGATCCTCCAGCAGGGCGCGGTCCCAATGGTCGGCCTGCATCAGCTTGACCGCCTTTTCGCAGCCCGCCCGGCAGGGGGTGCATTGCCCGCAGCTTTCATCCTCGAAGAAGCGCAGCATGTTCAGCGCGGCATCCTTCGCGCTGTCCCGGTCCGACAGCACCACCACGGCCGCCGAGCCGATGAAGGAGCCATGCGGCTGCAACGTGTCGAAGTCCAGCGGAACGTCGTTCAGCGACGCGGGCAGCAGCCCCGAGGACGGCCCGCCCGGCTGATAGGCCTTGAAGAGATGCCCTTCGGCCATGCCGCCGGCGGCCGCGATGATGTCGGTGATCGTGGACCCTGCGGGCAGCAGGTAGACACCCGGCTGCGCCACCCGCCCCGAGACCGCGTAGGAGCGCAGGCCCTTGCGGCCGTTCTTCTCGGTCCCGTTCAGAACTTCCGGCCCCTCGCGGCAGATGCGCGCGACCCAGTGCAGCGTCTCGACGTTATGCACCAGCGTCGGCCGGCCGAACACGCCGACCTGCGCGACGTAGGGGGGGCGGTGACGCGGGATGCCGCGCTTGCCCTCGATCGACTCGATCATCGCGCTTTCCTCGCCGCAGATATAGGCGCCCGCGCCGCGGCGCAGGTCGATATGGCCGGGCGGCACAAGGCCCGCCGCCTCCATCGCGGCGATCTCGGTGGCGAGGATCTCCAGCACCGCGGGGTATTCGTCGCGCATGTAGATGAAGCAGGTCTCGGCCCGGACCGCCCAGGCGGCGATCAGCATTCCCTCAAGGAAAACATGCGGCTGGCGTTCGAGGTAATAGCGGTCCTTGAAGGTGCCGGGCTCCCCCTCGTCGCCGTTCACCGCCAGGTAGCGCGGGCCTTCGGCGTCGCGCACGAAGCCCCATTTGCGCCCCGAGGGGAACCCGGCGCCGCCAAGGCCGCGCAGACCGGCATCCAGCAGGTCTTGCTGCACCGCCTCGAAATCGCCGCCTTCGCGCAGCTTTTCCAGCGTCGCATAGCCGCCTTCGGCGCGGTAGGCGTCGAGTGTCTGATAATCGGGGATGACCGGATGCAGATCGCCCGCCTCGATCACCGCCCGGATCGCCTCTGGCGTCGCATGGTCCACGTGACGATGGCCGACCTCGGCCACCGGCGCGGTGTCGCAGCGGCCCATGCAGGGCGCGCGAAGGATGCGCACGCGCGACGGGTCGTGCCCGGCCTCCAGCGCCGCTTTCAGCGCCTGCGACCCCGCCAGTTCGCACGACAGCGAGTCGCAGACCCGGATCGTCAGATCGGGCGGCGGCGCCTCGTCCTCTTTCACGACGTCGAAATGGGCGTAGAAGCTGGCGACCTCATAGACCTCGGCCTGGCTCAGCCGCATTTCCTCGGCCAGCGCGCGCAGATGCGCCGCCGACAGGTGGCCGTGGGCGTCCTGGATCAGGTGCAGATGTTCGATCAGCAGGTCGCGCCGCCGCGGCCGGTCGCCCAGCAGGGCGCGTACATCATCCCAAGCGGCGTCGTCCAGCTGGCGTCCCTTGGGGGTCCGCCGGCCGCGCCCCTTGCCCGATTTCCAAATTCCACGCTGTTCGTCAAGAGACACGATATACCCGCCCGAATGCAAATCGACCACGCCTCCCATGCCGAACGGTTAACCGCTCGGTCAATATCGAAATGCCGTCAAGTGATCGGGTTCGTCTATCGTTCCTTCGTTCGCCCGCCGGGCGTTGCGGGCAGCGCGGTCCCTCATCCGGCCCGCTGCGCCGCACCCTCGTCATTGGCGGGTTTCTTGGGCACCAGCGCCTGCACGACCTCGTGCATGTTCAGCAGCCCCACCTGACGGCCGTCCTTCATCACGCGGAAGCTTTTCTCGGTGTCCCCCTCGGACAGGGCGATCACCGATTCCAGCGTCGCGTCGTAGTCCACCTCGGCGGCCACATCCTCGTGCTGCTCCGTGGTTTCGCGCATCACCGAGCGGGTCCGCAGCACGCGGGCGCGGTTGATGTCGCTCACGAAGTCCTCGATGTAGGGATCGGCCGGGTGAA
Organism: Paracoccaceae bacterium; assembly: GCA_049694515.1. Classification (GTDB taxonomy): domain Bacteria; phylum Pseudomonadota; class Alphaproteobacteria; order Rhodobacterales; family Rhodobacteraceae; genus JADQCB01. The sequence continues at coordinate 2,191 of JBAVQZ010000274.1, forward strand.
GCAGGATGTGCTGCGGCTCGCCCTTCTGGACGATGCGGCCCTCGTTCAGGATCACCAGGTGATCGGCCAGCTTCAGCGCCTCGTCCAGGTCATGCGTGATGAACACGACGGTCTTCTTCAGCTCGGCCTGAAGGTCGATCAGAAGGTTCTGCATGTCGGTGCGGATCAGCGGGTCGAGCGCCGAGAACGCCTCGTCCATCAGCATGATGTCGGAATTCGAGGTCAGCGCCCGCGCGATGCCGACGCGCTGCTGCATGCCGCCGGAAAGCTGGTGCGGATACTGTTCGCCATAGCCGCCGAGGCCGACCCGGTCGAGCCAGCGGTTCGCCTCGTCGGCATATTGCGACTTCTTCTGGCCGCTGACGGCCGGGGCCATGCCGGTGTTTTCCAGAACCGTGCGATGCGGCAGCAGCGCGAATTTCTGGAACACCATCGACATTTCCTTCTGCCGCAGCTTGCGAAGGCGGGTCTCGCCGTAGCTCAGGATATCGTCGCCGTCGACGCGGATTTCGCCGTCGGTGGGTTCGATCAGCCGATTGATGTGGCGGATCAGCGTCGATTTGCCCGATCCGGACAGGCCCATGATCACGGTGATCTCGCCTGCGCGCATATCGACGTTGATGTCGTTCAACCCCAGCGCATGGCCGTGCTGCTCAAGCAGTTCGGCCTTGCCGACGCCGTTCTTCACATGCTCCAGCATGGCTTCGGAATCGTCGCCGAAGATCTTGTAGAGGTTGCGGATCGAGATCTTGATGTCGTCGGTACTCATGTCGGGACCTCCTCAGCGCGACTGGCTGACGTCGATGCGGGCAAGCGCGGCCTTGGTCACCCGGTCCAGCAGGATCGCCAGCAGCACGATGCCCAGACCCGCGACAAGGCCGACGCCCAGTTCCAGGTTGCGGATGCCGCGCAGGACCAGGATGCCAAGCCCGGGGGCCGACACCATCGACGCGATCACCACCATCGCCAGGCTCATCATGATGGTCTGGTTCACGCCGGCCATGATGTTGGGCAGCGCAAGCGGGATCTGCACGCCGAAGAGCTTCTGCCGCTTGCTCATTCCGAAGGCGTCGGCGGCCTCGATCACGTCCTTGTCCACCAGGCGTATGCCCAGATCGGTCAGGCGCACGACCGGGACGATGGCATAAAGGATCACGGCGATGCCATAGAGCTTGGGCTCGGTCACGCTGAACAGGAAGATCAGCGGGATCAGATAGACGAAGGGCGGCAGTGTCTGCAGCATGTCCAGGATCGGGATGATCCCGCGCTGCAAGCGGTCGCTGCGCGACATCGCGATACCGATCGGCACGCCCAGGGCCACGCAGATCAGCGCGCAGACGAAGATGATCGACAGTGTCTGCATCGCGTAATCGTAGTGGTTGATGAAGGCCAGACCGCCCAGCGTCACCGCCACCAGCGCCAGCACGCTCCAACGGCGCGCCACGGCCCAGGTCACGATAAGCAGAAGCGGGATCACGATCCACCAAGGGGTCGAAAGCATCGAGTCGATCGCCCCGCGCAGCATCCAGCTCAGCGGCTGGGTCAGCGGATCGAGAACCACTTTCAGGCTGTCCTTGATCGACAGGAACCCCTGTTCGAGGCCCTGCGTGAGGTCCCGCGACTGCGGAAAGTTCGCGCATGCCTTGTTGAAGGCGTCCATCGAGGGAAAGGGAATGTTCCACAGCGACGTGTCGCCCGTGCTCCCGCTGCTTTTCGCGACCAGGTCCGCCATCGACATCGGCGCGTCACTTGTCCCTGAATCGCACCAAGCGCGCAAACCAAGCGCGTTGAATAGCCCGTCATAGGTTGCCATGTCGTTTTCCGGACCCGATGGCCCGCCCCTCGCTTGTCAACTTGTCAAACAGCAAAGAACGGGGCAGGTGATCTCCCGCCCCGTTCTGTGCGCGATCGGAATTCTCAGCCTTCGCCCAGAAGTTTGGACAGCTTGTCCTTGGCCGAGGCGTTGAGCCAGGACGACCACACATCCGGGTTGCTCTGGATGAAGTGGACGGCCGTCTCCTCGGCCGAGGCGTTCTGGGAGTCCTGCCACGCCAGCAGCCCGCTCATGGTGCTGGTCTGGAAGCTCATCTTGGTGAAGAACTCCGTGACGTCCGGGTTGCTTTCCGCGAAGGCGGTGGTCACCGAGGTCAGGATCGGCGCTGCCGGAAAGTCCGAGACCTGCGGGTTCGGGGTGTCGGGGTTCTGCAGCTTGGCGAATGCGTCGGCCTTGTATTCGCCCAGGTCCACGCGGGTCATGTCGTACTTGCCCATCGGGACCGTCGGACCCCAGTAATAGCCGAACCAGGGCTCTTTCGAGGTGACGGCCGAACCCATGGACGAGGCCAGAGTCTCGCCCGAACCGTGGTTGAACACCTCGATGCCCGAGGATTCCAGGTCGAGCGCGCGGACCAGGTTGTCCGAGACCACGCGGCAGCCCCAGCCATCGGGGCAGTTGTTGAACCGTCCGCCAACCCATTCGGGGTGGGCCATGACGCCCTCGATGGTCTTCAGTTCCGGGTGCTTCTCGGCAAGGTAGGTGGGGATCCACCAGCCCTCGACGCCGCCCGGCTCGAGCACCGAGGTCAGCCGCTTCATGGTGCCGGATTCTTCCAGCTTGTCATAAGCCTCGCCGGCCGAGTTCAGCCAAAGGTTGGTGACGACGTCCGGCTCGCCGTTCTCGGAGACCGAGGTGATCGCCGGAACGGTGTCGGAGGGCACCAGTTTCACGTCGCAGCCATAGCCCTGCTCCAGAAGGAACTTGGCGACATTGGTGGTGACGTTGGCGGCGGCCCAGTTCATCTGGGCGATGGAAACCTCGCCGCAGTCGGCCATTGCCACGCCCGGCGCGGCAACGGCACCTGCTATCATGCCAATCGCAAGCTTACGCATGGGATTGCTCCTGTCGTTTGAATTTCAATTCTCGGGCTTTCCGATGTGAAACGTCGCAGCTTTCCCGACTTCCGAAAAAATCAAGGACCCGACAGGGCCCGCGCTCAAACGTCTCAGGCCGAATTTCCGACCGTCGTGTTTGCCTTCCAGAAATGGGATATGCTTAGCCCGTCGTTGTTTCACTCGAGGCGGAACATAGAGATCGTGAGCCAGAGTTCAAGCCCGTTTTCAGAATCGGGAATTCGCGTTTCCGGGACATTCGGATATGCGCGTACATACAAAGAAACAATATTTAACAAATTGTCAAACAACAAGAAAAATATAATGAATCAAGCTCCGCGTAATCGGGATGCGCGGGTGCGAGGCCGACCACCAAGAAAATACTTTCATCCGAATCGTACCCGAGGCGATGCCGATCGGTCCGCCGGTGCGGGCCGAATATAATAAATATTTCGAAGTATCCATGCGCCGCAAAAAGGGGACCTTTCCCGGCGCCAGGATCGAATCGCCGCGGACAGTCTTCGGATGCACGTTTCGCAGAGCACATGTGGCGCGGCCCGGAAACTCCGGAAATTGCTGCGCGTCTGCTCAAGCCAACCACGTCACCGATCGGCAAAAGAGTATCCCGCCGGATCACAGGTCCATGTATTCGCGCCAGGGATGGGATTCTCGGAATCCCAGAACCTCACGCGCCTTGCGGTTCGAGATAGGCGCCTCGTCCGGGCCCATCTCGCGGGTGATCGGCGTGTCGGGGCAGTATTTTTTCAGGAAGTCCATCGTCGGCATGTCGGCCGTGATCGTGTCGTTCACCGCGTTGAAGACCTCGAATCCCAGATCGTCCGTCTCGATGCACCGATGGACAATCTCGCCCAGGTCACGGGCGTCGATATAGCTCCAGGCATTGCGCTTGCGGCTCATCGGATCGGCGAGGAAGTCCTTGAACATGCCGTATTCATGCGGCTCGATCACGTTGCCGATCCGCAGCGCATAGATGTCGGCGCCATAGCGTTCGGCGAAGGCGCGTGCCGTCTTCTCGTTGCAGACCTTCGACAGGCCGTAGCTGTCCATCGGATCGGTGTCGTAATCCTCTTCCAGGGGGAAGCTGTGGAAATCCTTGTCGCCTTCGGCGAAACAGACGCCATAGGTCGTTTCCGACGAGGCGATGATCACCTTGCGCACGCCCAACTTCATCGCCGCTTCGATGACGTTGTAGGTGCTGGTCACGTTGGTCTGAAAGGTGACGTTGTCGGGCTGAAGAAGCACCCGCGGAATAGCGGCGAAGTGTACCACCGCATCGGGCGCGCGCGGTGTCCGCCCTTTCTCGAAGCCCGCCAGGCCGTGATGCGAGGTCAACGCATTGAACACCGCGCCGCTGTCAGTGACGTCGGTAACCAAGGTATTCACACCCGGAAGGTCCAGCGGCTTGAGGTCGAGATTCAGCACCTCGTGCCCCTTGTCCAGAAGATGCGGCACCACGTGGCGCCCTGCCTTGCCGGTGCCGCCAGTGAACACTACCCGCTTTGTCATGACACTCTCCCGTTTTTCCCTCGGTTGCGCCCGTCCGCCGTCGCGATCCGCGCCACTCCGGACGGCATACCATTTGCTCTCGGCAAGTGCGACGCCCCGGCTCCCCCGGGAGACACGGTCCAAGAAGGCTTCTTGATGTCGGCATGGTAGGCCCGGAGGGACTCGAACCCCCAACCAAAGCGTTATGAGCGCTCTGCTCTAACCAATTGAGCTACAGGCCCGCCGTGGAAAACTGAGTAGCAGACCGGGCCGCGCCGTCAAGCGCCGGAGGGCGCCGTGTGGCATGCGGTGCGTCCGAAAGCGACCTCGCCCGTGGACAGCGGCGGGCCGATCGTCTATCGCAGCGCCAAACAACCGGGGAACGCTGCAATGAGCGATCGCAAGAACGGGCTGACCTACGCCGATGCCGGCGTTGATATCGACGCGGGCAACGCGCTTGTGGACCGGATCAAGCCGGCCGCGAAGCGCACCGCCAGACCCGGCGTCATGGCGGGGCTGGGCGGTTTCGGCGCGCTGTTCGACCTCAAGGCCGCGGGCTTTGCCGACCCGGTTCTGGTCGCCGCGACCGACGGAGTCGGCACCAAGCTGCGGATCGCCATCGATACCGGCCAGCTGGGCGGCGTCGGCATCGACCTTGTGGCGATGTGTGTCAATGACCTGGTCTGCCAGGGGGCCGAGCCTCTGTTCTTCCTCGACTATTTCGCCACCGGCAAACTGTCGGTCGAGGCGGCCGCGCAGGTGATCGAAGGCATCGCCGAGGGCTGCGCCCGTTCTGGCGCCGCGCTGATCGGCGGCGAGACGGCCGAGATGCCGGGCATGTATCACGACGGGGATTTCGACCTGGCGGGCTTTGCCGTGGGCGCGTTGGAGCGCGGTGTGGAACTGCCGGCGGGCGTGGCCGGGGGAGACGTGCTGCTTGGGCTCGCCTCGGACGGGGTCCATTCCAACGGCTACTCGCTGGTGCGCCGGGTGGTGGAGATGTCGGGGCTGGGCTGGGACGCGCCCGCGCCCTTCGCGGATGCGGAGCTGGGCGCGGCGCTGCTGACGCCCACGCGGCTTTACGTG
>JBAVQZ010000275.1:0-3915 GCA_049694515.1 Paracoccaceae bacterium
CTCCGAGGAATACCAGGTGATCCGCCACATGGTGAACCTGGAGACGGTGAACACCTATGAGGGCACCCACGACGTCCACGCCCTCATCCTGGGCCGCGCCATCACCGGTCTGCAGGCGTTCTTCTGAGGGCGCGCGCCCTTCCTCAGCCGTCTTTCAGGTGGATGATGTATTGCCGACCGTTCCGGTCGCAAAACGCGAGCCTCGGGATACCTCGCATGTCCCGCACGCCCGCGATGGCGCGCGAGCGCATGGCGGAAGGCCCGCCCGCGCCATTCGTGCGGGAGTCAAAGCTTGCGCATCTTTTTACGGATATAGCGGTTGTCACCCTGCGCAAGCACGTGTTCGCCCAGCTTGCGCGCCAGGTCGGGATGATTGCGGTCAAGCGCGCGCTTGAACAACTCCTTGTGGTATCGCGGAAATGTCTTGCGAGCGCGAAGCGCCCGATAGAAATCGAGCTCGCTCAGGCTGCCGTCGAGCGCCCCAAGGATGATCGGGCTGAGGATACCCATCTGGCGAAGGCTCGAACCCAGCCGGTGTCCCAGCAAGGGCGCGCGCAACTTCATCACGTTGGGAAGGTTGAAGCGATCGGCATGACCGCCGTCAAGCGGTTCATGGGGATCGTAGAGGATGATGACACGGCGCGCCGCGCCTGATACTCGCGCCGCGTCACCGTATTTTCCAGAGAAATCGGCATCCCACACCACCTTGTAGCGCGTCTCCCAGGGGACGACCGTCTTGTCCACCGTGGACTGGGGCGAGATTGCCACTACATCGGCGCCCGGCGATGCGCCGGAAAACGCCGCAGCAGCATAGCCGCCCATTGAGGCGCCATAGAACACCACCCGCTCGAACCGGTCGAAGAACCCTTTTTCGGCGAGCGCGTCGAACTGGTCCGAGACCCACGGATCGCGGTACCAGGTCCAGCCATTGGCCATGACCCCAAGCATCGACCAGCCTTGCCGGGCGATGAAATCAAAGCCCCATGGGCGGCGATCATCGCGCTTGTTCATGACAATGTCGAGATTGTCGAAGGTCACGACCAGTGTCCCACCGCGCGGGATGTAGAGAAAGGAATGCGACCCGTTGTCGTGGTAAAACCCGTCCGGCCCGGCAAGTTGGCGCGCAAGTGCGGACCAGGACGAATCGGCTTCCTTGTCCTGGGCAGGCGGGGCGGGCGTGAACAGCACGCGGGTCACCTTCTTTCCGTCGATCTCGTGGGTCGAGATCGTCTCGCAACTGCCATACCGGTTAAGAAATGGGTAGCTTCCGGACCGCTTGCGGATATCGCTGAGCATCACGCTGTCGGAATGAAGGCAGTTCTCGAGGATCGGTTTCAGATGCTGGACCTTGTGCGCATCGCCGAAGCCCGCGAGATTGACCAGAACGTCCCAGGGCCGCAATTCCGATTTGTCACCGACCACCTTGATCCTGTCGGGATCGACGCCGCGTGCGGTCAGCCAGTGGGAATAGGGCGCGATCCAGCCGGACCGCTCGTCCTCGAACCGGCCGCGATGGGTCATATCGACAAGGACAATGTCGCAGTCCCATCGGGCGTGGGCCTCCAGCGCGAGTTCGCGCGCCATTCCGCCGATGTCGGCAATACTGGCCACATTGTCGTGCTCCAGCACCTCCGTCAGGCCGCCCGCGAAAACCTCGCCGCCACGCCCCGTTATCGGGGCGAGCTCGGCGCGGATGCCGTGTCGGGCGGCGATCTTTTCCAGGTAGGAACCGGTGCGCGGCAGGCCGTGGAACCGCCGGCCGAGCTGGGTCTTGTTGCTGGCCCAAAGATGAAGGGCGGTCGTGTTTTCGGTCAGGCGCGCCTCCACCTTGGCGGCTTTGCGGATGATCCGCGCCCGTTCGGGAAACGGGATGGGATAGAAGGCATCCATTGGCAGCACTATGTCCATCAACCCGTGTTTTCGGATGAAATGGGTTAGCATCGCCGGCCCCCAGACGCCCCAGGGTTGCTCGCTGACATGCACCGGGCTGCCCGCACTCTTCGCGGCCCTGTATTCGGCGCGCAGTTCGGGTTTGACGAAAGGTGGGATGGCGAACGGGTCAGACGTGAAGTCGAGCATGTCGTCAAGGATCGCACTGTCGGCGGGCAGGCCGAGCACGGCGTTGTTAACCCGGTCGCTGTCGGGCAATTCGTGACCGAGGACGTATTCGCTTTCGTAATCCATCGGACGATGGCAATAGACGTCGGTATCGACCCAGATCATGCCCGGGCATTGCCGCAGCATGTGCAGGCGGAACAGGTCGGCGAACAGGGCGTAGCTGTCTTTTTTCTCGTACTTGAGAAAGTCGTCCGTATCCAGGATTTCGCGCCCTTCACGACGGATAACCCCCTCGGGAACATTCGGGATTTCCTCGTAGGAGAAAAGCGTTATCTTCTGCCCCGCATCGACGAAGGATTTCAAGCACAACTGCTCCAGCCAGGTCAGCCGCCCACCGATCCACAAGGTGCCAACTTCGCGTTCTCTCGTCATGCCCGATCCACCCGACGGCCCATACCCGGCCAATCCTTTTTCCTGGTCCGGTTTGCCTCTGTCCGGACGCAGTGATTTTGCCGCATCCTAATGCGATGTCCGCCCCTTGGGCACGGAAAAAAAGAAATCCTCCGGCACGTCGCCCGCCGCCACCTCGTCGGGGATGACGTCCGGCCCGGACAGAAAAACATTGGCGCCGAAATGCGCGTGCAGGCGCGACAGCCGCTCCAGCCGGGGGCCGGTCAGGTCGGCATAGAAGCGCGCGTAGGTGTCGCTCGCGCGCAATTCGGCGATCTTGGCGCGGTGTGCGCCAACCGAATGCACGTGGGCCGCGGCGATCTCAGGGTCGGCCATCAGCCGGTCGAGTTCCGCGCGCAGGGCGGGCAGCATCCGGCGGATCGAATGATCCTCCTCGGCGTTGTTGTTCATCCGGAACCAGTAAGCCAGCCCCTGATCGCGGTCGACGTGGTTCACCCGGCCCCGGTCGCGCTTGACCAGGAAGCTCTCGGCCGAGCGCACGGCATAGTGGTTCAGCGTCACCAGGTCATAGCCATAGGTCTCGGTCGTCGAGCGCCAGGCGTTGCGGAACATCTCGCGCGGGAGCGGCCGGCCCGAACCGTTGACCCATTCGATCCGGTCCCAGAGCTGCGGCTTGAGGCCCTTGGGCCGGTGCACCCCCAGCTTCTTGTAGATGCCCAGCTGGCGGAACAGCGTCTTGAACCCCCAGGCCTGGTGCGGCTTGCGGGCGAATTCCGGTGCGCAGCGGGTGAACTGGTCGATCACCGGACGATCCTCGAACTGATGGATGTCGGAATTGCCGAACAGCCGCCAGGTGATGGCGATCATGTTGGCCCCGTCCACCGCGCGGTAAAGATCCGCCAATCGCCCCTCGCCTGCATGGATGTTGATGTATTCGTCCACATCCATGCAGATCACCCAGTCGGCGTTTTGCACCAGCGTTTCGTCCTCGGCCACCTGAAGCGCGGCGTGCTGCGGGCGCAGGTCCATCTGGCGGAACGGGTTTTCGCGGTGCTGGACGAAACCCTTTTCCTGCAACAGTTTCAGCATGGTATCGGTGCCGTCGGTGCAATCATTGGTGTAGATCAGGAAATCCTGAACGCCGATGGCGCGGTGATAGGCGATCCATTCCAGGATGAAGGGCCCCTCGTTCTTCATCGTCGTGACGATTGCGGTCCGGTCGGTGCCGCTTCCCGCGCGGGCCAGCTTTTCTTCGGGCATCCGCACCGGTTTGTGCCCGAAAGCGTCCTTCGCCAGAGCCAGAAGCGCCGTATCCTCCACAAGGCTTGTCTTCGGCACGATGGACGACACCGTCTGATCCGGGTGGCGCAGCGCCATGCAGCGATAGGCGAGCGCCGCGTCCCCGTCTCCCGGCTCGGCGCCGACGATACGGGCGATGCGCCAGAC
>JBAVQZ010000276.1:0-2613 GCA_049694515.1 Paracoccaceae bacterium
AGCGCGTCCCGCGCCACTCCGATCACGTCCTCGACCATCACCCCGAAAAAGCGCCGCAGCGCCTCGTGCCGCCGCCGCTTGGCGTCAAGCCCCGGCCAGACCGCATCGACCGTCGCATAACATTCCGACAGGATCGGAAGCTCCGCCAGGTCGTCATCGGTGAAAAGCCCCGCGCGCAGCCCGTCATGCAGGTCGTGGTTGTTATAGGCGATGTCGTCCGACAGGGCCGCCACCTGCGCCTCGGCCCCGGCATGGGTGTGCAGCTCGAGGTCGTGCAGCGCGTCATATTCGGCCAGCGCGTAGGGCAGCTCGCCGGTGACCGGGCCGTTGTGCTTGGCGATGCCCTCCAGCGTCTCCCATGTCAGGTTCAGCCCGTCGAAGCCCGCATAGTGCCGCTCCAGCCGCGTGACGATGCGGATCGCCTGCGCGTTGTGATCGAACCCGCCGAAGGGCGCCATCGCCGCCGACAGCGCGTCCTCCCCGGTATGACCGAATGGCGTGTGGCCCAGATCGTGCGCCAGCGCCACCGCCTCGGTCAGCTCGCCGTTCAGGCCAAGCGTGCCCGCGATGGTGCGCGCCACCTGCGCCACCTCGATGGAATGGGTCAGCCGGGTGCGGAAACTGTCGCCCTCATGCACCACGAAGACCTGCGTCTTGTGCATCAGCCGCCGGAAGGCCGAGGAATGGATGATCCGGTCCCGGTCCCGCTGATAGCAGGTGCGGAAGGTGCTCATTTCCTCGCCATGCAGACGGCCGCGCGTCTCGTCGGCCTTGCTGGCATATGGTGCCGGCATGTCGCCCCCGTGCTTGTCGCCCCCGCCTCGGGTTCATATATTGCAGATGTCACGGTTTTGATACGGGATTTTCACCATGGACCTCAACCTGCCCCCCAAGGTCACCGAGCGCGCCTTCGCGCGGCTCGCCGAGATCGGCGCCCATGCCGAGGGCAAGGCGCTGCGCGTCGCGGTCGAGGGCGGCGGATGCTCGGGCTTTCAATACGACATCAAGCTGGACGAACCCGCTGAGGACGACCTGGTTCTTGAAGGCTCGGGCGAACGGGTGGTGGTGGACAGCGTCTCGCTGCCCTTCCTGGCCAATGCCACCATCGACTTCACCGAAGAGCTGATCGGCGCACGTTTCGTCATCGAAAACCCCAACGCCACCTCCTCCTGCGGCTGCGGCACCAGCTTCTCGATGTAGGGCGGACGCGGCCCGCTCATTCCACTTGGAGTGTGTCGATATATTCGATCAGCGACAGGATACGGCCGCGGATGAAGAACTCCTCGTCGCGCGGCGAGAATTCGCGCCCCAGCATCCGCCCGGCCTGCCGGCCATAGCGCATCCCCCAGGCTGGCATGTCGCTGGTGCCGTGAATGCCGGACACGTCGCTTCCGTCAATGATCCCGTAAAGGGAGGCCACGGGGAAAACTCCGCCATTGTTCTTCTTGAGCGTCGTCAGGTCCGGCACGGGTGTATTCAGGTATCCGGCCAGAAAACCGTCCCCCTTACCGGACGCGCCGTGGCACTGCGCGCAACTGCTCATGTATTCCCGCTGGCCCGCCGGCATATCCTGCGCCTGGGCGAGAAGCGGCGCGGAAAAAATGACGACCGCCAGCGCGAGTCCCGATTTGAACGACATGATGGATCCTCCCGAAACCGTATTCGTTGACAATGTGATAACTCTGCACCCAGCGGTCCGGCCCCGCCTTGACAACAATCAATGGCCGCGCTCGCTTCGGGCTGGCATCCCGGCGCGATTGCCTCTAGGCCACCTGTCATGCCGCACTACCAGACGGTGATCCTTGGCGCCGGCGCCGCCGGCATGATGTGCGCGGCGCAGGCTGGCGCGCACGGGGGGCGCGTGCTGGTGATCGACCACGCGAAGGCCCCGGGCGAGAAGATCCGCATCTCGGGCGGCGGGCGCTGCAATTTCACCAACCTGCACAGCGCACCGGAAAACTTCCTGTCGGCCAACCCCCATTTCTGCAAATCGGCGCTGGCCCGCTACAGCCAGTGGGATTTTATCGACCTTGTGGCGCGGCACGGCATCCCCTGGCATGAAAAGACACTGGGGCAGCTGTTCTGCGACAACTCGGCGAAGGACATCATCGCCCTGTTGCTGGAGGAGATGGCGGAGGTGGGCGCAGAGCTTCGCCTGCAAACCGCCGCGACCGCAATCGACCGCACCGAAAGCGGATTCGCCGTCACGCTCAGCAGCGGCGCGGCGCTCACCTGCGACACGCTGGTCGTCGCAACCGGCGGCAAGTCGATCCCCAAGATGGGCGCGAGCAGCGCAGGCTACCGCATCGCGGAACAATTCAGCCATGCCGTGACCGAGACTCGCCCGGGCCTGGTGCCGCTGACCTTCGGCGACGAGGCCGGGTTCAAGCCGCTTGCCGGTGTCGCTTGCCCCGCGCGCGTCTCCTGCAACGGGGCGCATTTCGACGAGGCGCTGCTGTTCACCCATCGCGGCCTGTCCGGTCCCGCGATCCTGCAGATCTCCAGCTACTGGCGTGAGGGCGATCCGCTCGCCGTGAACCTGCTGCCCGGCGCCGATCCGTTCCAGACGCTGCGCGCCCGCAAGGCCCAGGCCGGGCGCAAGGCCCTTGGCAC
>JBAVQZ010000277.1:0-2432 GCA_049694515.1 Paracoccaceae bacterium
GAATGGGCCTGCCGGAAGGGGCAGGGTTCGGGCTGTGGTCCTTCGCCTCGAAACTGGCGCTGGCGCTGGCGGCGGCGGTTCTTCTTCCCGCGCTGCAACGCGCGGGGTTCACGCCGGGGGGGGCCAATTCCGGCCACGCGCTGGCGGCGCTGACCTTCGGCTATGCCATCCTGCCCTGCCTTCTGAAATTGTTGGCGATAGGGCTGGTCCTGAAGCTTCCCCAACAGGTGACCTCGTCATGATTCTCATTGCCTTTCTGCTCGGCGCGCTTCTTGTCCTGCTTGGGGTGCTCGCCCATCGCCGCTGGCTGGGCTTCACGGCGCAATCGCCGGCCGATTACGCCGGAACAGAGCCGCTTTTCGACATGACGCGCCACCTTTCCGGTCCGATGATCTCGGAAGGTGTGATCTTCGGCCCGACGGGCCGCGTGGCGGGGCGCTTCGTGGCGCGGATGCAGGGCAGTTTCGCGGACGGGCGCGGCACGCTCACCGAATCCTTCCGCTTCGCTTCGGGCAAGCGGCAGGAGCGGAAATGGCACCTGACGATAGGCCAGAACGGCGCCTTCACCGCCACCGCCGACGACATCATCGGAACCGCCCGGGGCCAACATTCCGGCGCGACGCTTCGGATGACCTATCGCCTGCGGCTGGAGCCCGATTCCGGCGGGCATGTGTTGACCGTGACCGACTGGCTCTACCTGATGGAGGACGGCACGATCATGAACAAATCCGAGATGCGGAAATTCGGGCTGAAGGTCGCCGGGCTGGTCGCCACGATCCGGCCCGAGAAAGGCCAGGATGTTTGAGGGCAAGCGATACTGGATCGTCGGCGCCAGCGAGGGGCTGGGCCACGCGCTGGCGCAGGCGCTGGACGCCAAAGGGGCCGCGCTTGTTCTTTCGGCGCGCAATGCCGACCGGCTGACGGCGCTGGCCGAGGGACTGCACGATGCCGCGCCGCTGCCGCTGGACGTGACCGACCGTGCCTCGATCGAGCAGGCCGCGGCGCAGGCGGGCGAGGTCGACGGGGTGATCTATTGCGCCGGGTTCTACGAGCCCGCCAACGCCGCCGACTGGGCACGCGACGCGGTCGAGGCGATGTGCGAGGTGAATTTCATGGGCGCGGTGCGCCTGTTGGGCCGGGTGGTGCCGGGTTTCGCCGCGCGGGGGGCGGGGCATGTCGTGCTGATCGGGTCTCTCGCCGGGTATCGCGGCCTGCCCGATTCCGTGGGCTATGGCGCCAGCAAGGCGGGGTTGATGAACCTTGGCGAAAGCCTCTATGCCGATCTGCGGCGCAAGGGGGTCAAGGTCCAGGTGATCAGTCCCGGCTTCATCAAGACCCGCCTGACCGAGAAGAACGCATTCGCCATGCCGCAGATCATGTCCCCCGAGGAGGCGGCCGCGCATGTCGTCAAGGCGATGGAAAGCGGACGGATGAGCACCGCCTTCCCGCGCCCCTTTGCCTGGCTATTCACGTGGGGGCGGTTCCTGCCCGCGCGGCTTTTCAGCCGCATCCTCGGGGTCTGAGAGGGCGACCCTCACGCGGCGCCGGTTTCCCGCTCCGCGTCGTAATCCTGCTCATCGCGGAAATAGCCAAGCGACGCCTTCAGAAGATGCTTAGTATAAGGATGCTGAGGCGATTGGGCGCGCATGTCCTCGACGCTCATCACCTCGACGATTTCACCATCCTTCATCACCGCGATTCGCGAGCACATATGCCCGACCACCGCCAGATCATGCGAAACCATGAGAAAGGTCAGGTCATGTTCGGCCCGCAGATCGGTGAGCAGGTTGAGGATTTCCGCCTGGACCGAGACGTCCAGCGCCGAGGTCGGCTCGTCCAGCAGCAGGATATTGGGTTCGGGTGCCAGCGCGCGGGCGATCGCCACCCGCTGCCGCTGACCGCCGGACAACTGGTGCGGGTAGCGGAAGCGGAAGGATGGGCCCAGGCCCACATCCTCCAGCAACCGCTCGATGCGCTTTTCGATGCCGGAAAAGCCATGCAGGTGAAGTGTCTCGCTCAACACCTGATCGACCGAATGGCGCGGATGGAGCGAGGCATAGGGATCCTGGAACACCATCTGCACGGTCTTGTAGAAGCTGCGGTCGCGTTTGCGGTCCAACGGCTTGCCGTTCACCTCCATCCGGCCCGACCATGTCGGCACCAGACCGGTCAGAGCGCGCATGATCGTGGATTTGCCCGAGCCGCTTTCGCCAACCAGACCGAAACTCTCGCCCTCCTGCACCTCGAAAGAGGCGTTCTTGACCGCCGCGACCCGGTCGCGGCCGTCGCCGAACCACACATTGAGATTGTCGAACTTCAATGCGCTCATGTCTCCGGCCCCACGCTTGGCGCCTCCGCCCAGGCCGGGTCGCGTTTGAGCACTTCCAGCTGTGTGCGCGGCGCGTCCAGCCGCGGCAGCGAGTTCAACAGGC
>JBAVQZ010000278.1:0-4856 GCA_049694515.1 Paracoccaceae bacterium
CAAGGCGGGGCCAGATACCGGCAGCCTCAAGCAGATCGACCGAAGGTTGCAGGAACGCCGTGGTCCGCATGTCGGCACCCGCCGCCGCGGCATCGGTGACGGGCGGCGCCGGATCGACGCAGATCACGCGGAAACCCGCCGCGCCGAAGGCCGCCGCCGCGGTCAAGCCGGCGACCCCGCCGCCGGAAATCAGGATGTCGGTCTCGATGCGGTCCATGCGCGGTGCCTCCTGCCTGCCCGGACAGATAGAGCCAAATCCCGGTCGGGGCCAGAGGCCGGGCCTCAGCCGACCGTGATCAGCATGAGGATCACGAAGACCACGGGCACCATCGCCAGCGCGGGCAGGAACAGGCCGAGCAGGCCCCACTGCAGGATCGCGATTCCCCAGAGACTGACCAGGGTCAGCAGAAGATACCAGATGTTGTCCTTGTCGCCGTAAAGCAGCTCGCGCGTCATCCGGCCGATGACCGGAACCGCAAAGATCAGGCGCAGCCAGAACGGCTGAGGCGCGTTGTGGTCACTGTGCATTTCGATCTCCGTATTGCCAGAGAGACTAACTAAGGGCGGGCGCGACAGATGGAATGGCCCATCTTGCCGCAGTGCGGCAAAAAGTGTCAGGCCGCACCCTTTTCCGTGAGGTCGGCAAGGAAGGCTGAAAGGTCATCGGTGTGGTGGTGGATGTGATCGGCGCACTGCGCCTGCGGCGCGACATGAACCGTCCGCATCCCCATCGCGTGCGGGGCGGCCAGGTTGCGGGGGTCGTCCTCGAACATCGCCGCGTTTCGCGGGGTCAGCCCGTCGGCGGCGAAGACCGCCTCGAACGCCTCCCGCTCGGGCTTGGGGCGGAAGCCCGCATCCTCCACACCATAGACCGCGTCGAAGGCGTCGGAAAGCCCGCGCGCCTCAAGCACTCGCTCGGCATAGGGGGCCGAGCCGTTGGTGTAGACGATCCGGCGGCCGGGCAGGGCGGCGATGCGCGCCCTGAGTTCGCGGTCGGGGGAAAGCCCGCTCAGGTCGATCTCGTGCACCGCGACCAGATAGGGCGCGGGGTCGATCCCGTGCACCTCCATCAGGCCCGCCAGCGTGGTGCCGTATTGCGCGAAATACGAGCGGCGCAGGCGGTTCGCCTCGGCCCGTTCGACACGCAGCGCCTCCATCACGTAAGCGGTCATCCGCGCCTCGATCTGGTCGAACAGCCGCGCCTCGGGCGGGTAGAGCGTGTTGTCCAGGTCGAAAACCCAGCCCGTGACATGGGTGAAATGCTGCGCGGTCATGGCATTGGATGTAGTCCGGCCGGACGGCGCGATCAATGGCCCGGCCTTGAAACCCGCGCGCGCCACGGTATAGCGTGGGCCATTGCAAGCCGGAGCACCCGATGAACGACATCAAAGCCCCGCAGAAGGACGCCTACGCGCTGATCCTGGATGCGATCGACATCGGCATCTACAAGCCCGGCGACCGTCTGGTGGAAAGCGAACTGGCCGAGCGTTTCGGCGTGTCGCGCACGCCGATCCGCGAGGCGCTGCAGCGGCTCGAGACGCAGTCGCTTCTGGTTCGCGATGGGCGCAGCCTGATCGTGGCTTCGCTGAACCACAACCAGCTGGCCGAGCTTTATGTCGTCCGGGGTGAGTTGGAGGGGTTGGCCGCGCGGCTGGCCGCCCGCCACGCCACCGACGAGGAGATTCACGTTCTGCGCGACATGGTGCAGGAGGACCGGGCACTGCTGGACGATCCGAAGGCGCTGGCGCGAGCCAACCGGCGGTTCCACAAGCAGGTGCACCTGGCGTCGCACAATCGGTATCTGGTGCAGCAGCTCGACCTTGTGCACCGGTCGATGGCGCTGATGGCGACTACCTCTCTGGCGGTGGAGGGGCGTGGCGAAAAGGCGCTGAACGAGCACCAGGCGATTGTCGATGCGATCGCCGCGCATGACGGCGACGCGGCCTATGAGGCGCTGAAATCGCATATCTCCACGGCATTCGAAGCGCGGCTTCGGCTCGACGCCGCCACCTACGGGACCGAGATCTGACGCCGCGGATACCGGATTTTTCAGCAGGGTCCGGTCTCCCGGGCGGATGTGTCGGAGTCGTCGCAGAGGCCGTGAGACGTCTTGTCCCAATAGAACGGTTTCAGCACCATCTCGATCACCGCCTTGTAGATCGCCAGCGCCGCAAGCGGATAATAGAGATGCAGGCTGGGCACCCATCCCCAGAGCGCCCGTTTCCCGGCATGCGACAGGCCGGCCATTCCAATGGCGATATTCAGCGCCTCGCAGAACAGGAACACGACGGCCATTCCGCTCAGCGCCGCTGACGGCATGACATCCGACAAGGGGTGCGGCAGGCCCAACAGGATCAGCCAGAAGGACCACATCACCGGCACCAGCAGAAATTGCGACAATGTGCCGAGGAACAGCATCTGGAAGCCTGCGAACTTCCACGGGCCGAGCTGGCGCAGCAGCAGCCGCGGGTCACGCATGTGCACGCTCCAGGTCATGGCATAGCCTTTCAGCCAGCGGGAGCGCTGTCTGACCCACGGCCAGAAGCGGCAATTGGCCTCTTCATAAGTGACCGTATCCACCAGTTCGGTGCGATAGCCGTGGCGCGCCAGCCGAACGCCAAGGTCCGCATCCTCGGTCACGTTGTGCGCGTCCCAGGCGCCCAGTTCCTCCAGCACCGCGCGGCGGAAAAACAGCGTGGTGCCGCCCAGCGGCACGACCAGCCCCATCTTTTCGAGGCCCGGAAGGATGAGGCGGAACCAGCCGGCATATTCGATGGTAAAGCAGCGCGAGAACCAGTTCGTCGTGCTGTTGTAGAAATCGAGGACGCCCTGCAGACAGGCAACCTCGGGCCCGCGATCGTGGAACAGGCGCACGATGCGATGGATCTGGTCCGGCTCCGGCGCATCCTCGGCGTCATAGACCCCGATGATCGAGCCGCGGCAGAAATCCAGCGCGAAGTTCAGGGCGCGCGGCTTGGTCTTCAGGCTGCCGGCGGGAACCGGGATCACGCGCATCCAGTGCGGCAGGCGGGCGTCGCCGAGCATGGCGCGCGTGGTCTCGTCCTCCTCTTCGCAGACAAGACAGATATCGAGCAGTTCCTTGGGGTAGGTCAGCCGTTCCAGCCGGGTGACGAGGCGCGGCACGATATCCTCTTCCCGGAACAGGGGCACCATGACCGAAACGACGGGCAGGCGGGCAATGACCGACGGTCCACGCGGGGCGGCGCGCATCCGCATCCTGCGGTTGCGTCCGCTGACGACGGCGGCGGCGGCTTTCAGCGCCGAGGTGGCCAGGATCGTCAGCATCGCCCAGGCCGTGAGGAGGGCGAGCGTGGCACCGGGGGCGGCAAGCGCCGCGAGAACCGGCAACGCAAGGGCGGCGGACAGCATGTTGCGGGGGGCATTGCCATACCAGAAGCGGCAGCTTTCGCGTTCCGCGACGCGGGTTTCGGCACGCAGGGTCAGGCGGCGGCTGCGCGTTTCGATGATTGCCGCGTGCAGCGCCGTTTCCGAGGTCAGTGCCATCACAGGCTCACCGAAACCGTCGGGCAGGAGCCGGCGCAGCGACGCAAAAGCATCGGGCCGGGCGGTCGCAACAAGGGTCCCGCCGCCCAGCCTTCGTACCGGCAGGGCCCCCTGCTCGAGGCAGGTGGTGATCCCCATTTCGTCGATCAGCCTCGGGTCTGGCGGGAAAGCGACCAGATCGACCGGAAGGGCGCCGTATTGCCTTGCCAGCGCGTTCGTCAGCGCCGTCTCGCTGACCATGCCATGCGCCAGAAGGATGCTGCCCAGCGGCAGTTCCTCTCGCCCGCGCAGAGCCAGCGCGCGCAACAGATCCTCGGGCGTCAGATCGCCGCTTTCGACCAGCAGATCGCCCAATGGCCGGCGTGGCGGGCGCGATCGGGGCCTGGCACGCGGCGCCTGGGCTGCGTGTCCGGGCATCACGACAAGGCGGGGCGCGGCGGCGGGTGTCATTCGTGCCTCTGATCGGACCGGGACAGCCCGATCTTCGGCGCGGGATGGTTAAGACGGTCTTAAGATGCGGGGACCTCAGCGGCGGCGCGCGCGTCCATTGCCGCCACGAACCGCTCGAACAGGTAATAGCTGTCCTGCGGGCCGGGGCTGGCCTCGGGGTGATACTGTACCGAGAACACAGGGCGATCCGTCAGGCGGATGCCGCAATTCGATCCGTCGAAAAGCGAGACATGGGTTTCCTTCACGCCGTCGGGCAATGTCTGGCTGTCCACGGTGAAGCCGTGGTTCATGCTGGTGATCTCGACCTTGCCGGTTTCCAGATCCTTCACGGGATGGTTGGCGCCGTGGTGGCCATGGTTCATCTTGATCGTCCGCGCGCCCAGGGCCAGCGCCAGCATCTGGTGACCCAGGCATATGCCGAAGATCGGCGTGTCGCGCTGCAGTACCTCGCGGATCATCGGCACCGCATACACGCCCGTCGCCGCAGGGTCGCCGGGGCCATTCGACAGAAAGACGCCGTCCGGCTCCAGCGCCAGCACATCCTCGGCAGTCGCGGTCGCCGGCAGCACGGTCACGTCGCAGCCCGCCGAGGCGAGGCAGCGCAGAATGTTTCGCTTGGCGCCATAGTCGATGGCCACCACCCGGTGGCCCGGCTTGGTCCGCTTCGAGTAACCCTCGGGCCAGGCCCAGCGCATTTCATCCCAACGATAGGATTGCGCGCAGGTCACGTCCTTTGCCAGGTCCAGCCCTTCGAGACCGGAAAACGCGCGCGCCTTTGTTACCAGTGCCTCGATGTCGAAAATGCCCTCGGGGTCATGCGCCAGCGCGACATGCGGCGCGCCCTGCTGGCGGATCGCGCGGGTCAGCCGGCGGGTATCCAC
>JBAVQZ010000279.1:0-17458 GCA_049694515.1 Paracoccaceae bacterium
GCGTGGGTGTCGCCGAGGAATTCGGACAGGCGGGAGAGCGCCTTGTTCAGCCGCGCCACGTCCGCCTCGACCGCCGGTCTTATCGTGATCGTTTCCGCCATGTCTCAGATCGCCGTCCTGTCGCCGCCCTTGAGTTGCAGCATCTCGCGCGCCTCGGCGTGGGTGGCGACCTCGCGGCCCAGCGCCTCGACGATGCCGCGAATCTTGGCGACCTGGGCGGCGTTTGTTTCGGCGAGTTGCCCGCGCGCGATCATCAGGCTGTCCTCCAGGCCCACGCGCACATGCCCTCCCATCGCCGCCGACATGGTGATCAGCGGCATCTGATGGCGGCCCGCGGCCAGCACCGAGAAGGTATAGTCCGCGCCGAAAAGCTTGTCCGCGATCATCTTCATGTGGGTCAGGTTCTCGGGGTCCGGGCCGATGCCGCCCAGCACGCCGAACACGAACTGGATGAAAAGCGGTGCCTGCACAAGGCCGCGATCCACGAAATGGCGCAGCATGTACAGATGGCCCACGTCGTAACACTCGAACTCGAACCGCGCGCCGCGCTCCTGGCCCAGCTCGGTCAGGATGCGGGCGATGTCGCGCGGCGTGTTCTTGAAAACCAGGTCGTCCGAGCTTTCCAGGAAGGGTTTTTCCCAGTCGTGCTTCCACTCGGTGATCCGGGCCGCAGCGGGGTAGAGGGCGAAATTCATCGACCCCATGTTCAAAGAGCACATCTCGGGTTCGGCCCGCTTCGGGGCCGCCAGCCTGTCGTCAAGCGCCATGGTCGCGCTGCCGCCGGTGGAGATGTTCAGCACCGCGTCGCTGGCCTGCTTGATGCGTGGCAGGAAGGCCATGAAATGCGCCGGATCGGCCGAAGGCTGGCCGGTTTCCGGATCGCGGGCATGCAGATGCAGGATGGCCGCTCCGGCCTCCGCCGCGCCGAGCGCGTGCTCGGTGATCTGGTCCGGCGTAACCGGCAAATGCGGCGACATCGAGGGCGTGTGAATCGACCCCGTGACCGCACAGGTGATGATGATCTTCGACATTCTCTTCCCCGCTCAGGCGCTTTTCGGCAACGTGTCCCGGATTTCGTCCATGAAGGTCGAAAGCGACCTGTCGAGCATTTCGGTGATCTCGTCCAGATGCGTCTCGGTCACGATCATCGGCGGACAGACCATGATGTGATCGCCCGATGCACCGCCGCGGCTGCGCCGGGAATAGACGATCAAACCGTTGTCATAGGCGATGTTCACGAAGCGGTCGAAAGCGGCAAGCTGTTTCGGCAGCGGCGTCATGCTCTGCCGATCCGAGACGAATTCGAAGGCGGTCAGCAACCCCTTGCCGCGCACATCCCCGATGATCGGATAGCGCTGCATCAGCCCTTCCAGGCGGGCCTTGAGCGCCTCGCCCATCGCCTCGGCATTGGGGATCAGGCGCTGGCGCTCGATCTCCTCGATCACGGCAAGGCCCGCCGCGCAGGCCAGCGGGTTGCCGGCATAGGTGAAGCCGTGCTGGAAGCCGCCGCCGTCGAGTACCGGCTCGACGACGCGCTCATCGGCGACGATGGCGCCCAGCGGCATGTATCCCGCGGCGAAGCCCTTGGACATGACGATGATGTCGGGCACCACGTCCCAATGCTCGCCGGCCAGGAAGCGGCCGGTGCGCCCGGCGCCGGTCATCACCTCGTCATGGATCAGCAGGATTCCGTATCGGTCGCAGATCTCGCGGATGCGCCGCATGTAGCCTTTCGGCGGCACCAGCGCCCCGGTCGAGGCGCCGCCGACCGGCTCCACGATGAAGGCGAGCACGGTGTCCGGGCCTTCCTCGATGATCCGCGCTTCCAGCATGTCGGCGTAGTGCAGGCCGGTCGCCTCGTCCTCGGGGTCGAGCCCGTCGAGATAGGCGCGCGGGGCGGGGATCTTGGGCATAGGCCGCATCATCGCGTCGAACGGCGCCGTCAGCGGGGCATAGCTGGTCACCGCCAGCGCCCCGAGCGTGCAGCCGTGATACGAGGGCGCACGGCTGATCACCTTCCACCGCTGCGCCTGGCCCGTGGCCACCGCGTACTGGCGCGCCAGTTTCATCGCGCTTTCCACCGCCTCGGACCCGCCCGAGACGAAGAACACCTTGTTCAACCCCTGGGGACAAAGCGAGGCGGTCTTGGCGGCCAGTTTCTCGGACGCCTCGGTTTCGAAATGCAGGCGGTATCCGAAGGTGGATTTCTCCATCTGCTGGCGCATCGCTGCCAGCACGTTCTCGTTCGAATGGCCGATATTGCAGACCATCGCGCCCGACGAACCGTCGAGATAGCGCTTGCCGTCCACGTCCCACATATAAACGCCGCGCGCCTGCGCCAGAACGGGTTTCCGCCGTCGCCCCTGGTAGAATAGGTGGCTTTTCGGTTGGTCTGTCATGTCAGTTTCCGGGCAGGGCCGCGCAGTCTTGCGGGCGCAGACGGAGGGAGACTTCGGCCCCCTCGGGGAACGGGTGCTCATCGATCATGTTGATGGCCTGGAACTGGGCGTCGCCGACCCGCACGAAATAGCGCACGGCCTGGCCCTGGTAATCGACCGTCTCGACCGTGGCGTCGACATTGACCGTGCCGTCGGAGGGCGCGTTGCGCCGTGTCAGCAGAAGCTTCTCGGCCCGAAGGACAAGCTTGGCCGCGCCTTCGCCGGTCACGGCCGGTGCCTTTGCGGCGGGCACGTCCAGCCTGCCGAAGGTTGCATTCTCCAGCGTCACGGCACCGCCGTTCACCGCCGTGACGCGGGCGGGCAGGATGTTGGAGGCGCCGAGGAAATTGGCGACGAATTCGCTGGCCGGGGTGTTATAGACCTCTTCGGGCGGGCCGACCTGCTCGACCCGGCCATTGGACATCACCACGATCTGGTCGGACAGCGCCAGCGCCTCGGACTGGTCGTGGGTGACGAAAACCGTGGTCACGCCGATGCGGGCCTGGATGCGCTTGAGCTCGACCCGCATGTCCTCGCGCAGGTTGGCGTCGAGCGCCGAAAGCGGCTCGTCCAGCAGCAGAACGTCAGGCTCGATGACGATCGCGCGGGCCAACGCGATGCGCTGCTGCTGGCCGCCGGAAAGCTGTTTGGGATAGCGATCTCCCACATCGGGCAATTGTACGAGGTCGAGCGCATCCTGCACGCGGCGCGCAGCCTCGTCGCGGGAAACATCGCGGTATTTCAGGCCGAAGGCCACGTTCTCGGCCACCGTCTTGTGCGGGAACAGCGCGTAGTTCTGGAACACCAGCCCGAGGTTGCGCTTGTGGATCGGCACGTCGTTGATGCGCCGGTCGTTGATCGAGATGTCGCCCTCGGTCGGGTCGAGAAGCCCGGCGATCATCCGCAGCGTCGTCGTCTTGCCGCAGCCGGACGGGCCCAGCAACGTGACGAAAGCGCCGTCGGGAATTTCCAGCGAGGTCTTGTGAACGGCTGTGAAGGTGCCGAAGCGTTTCACGATGTCGGTCAGGATGACGGAACTCACGGGCGGGTTCTCCGGTCAGGGGGGTGGCCCTTCGCCGCCGTCGGGGCGGCGAAGGTGCGGTTTCGGTGTGGGCTCAGTAGCCTTTCTGGATGCGGCCGAAGGTTTTCGACCATTCCTGCTCGTGGCCGTTCCAGTAGGCCGGATCGGCGAAGGTCAGGCCGTCCAGCTTGCCGGTCGGGTCGAAGGCCGGCAGCGTCGGGATCTTGTCGCCCAGATCGACCTTCGTGGGGTCGAGCGCGGGCGGGTAGTTCTGTCCCTCGGCCACCGCGATCGAGGTTTCCGGCGCGAGCATGAAGTTCAGCAGCTCCTCGCAGGCCTCCATCGGCGAACCTTTCAGAACGAACATGCATTCCTGCCAGCCGAAGCCGTTGGGCGGATCCATGTAGCCGATGTCGTGGCCCTGCTCCTGCAGCGCATAGATGCGGCCCGACCAGCCCTCGGTGACATAGATCTCCTCTTCGGCCAGAAGGCTCATCAGCTCGGCACCCGAGGTCCAGTATTTCAGGCTGAGATCGCGGTGCTTTCGCACGGCGTCCCAGACGGCATCCATGTCGGTGGCATTGTTCGGATCCTGCCCGGTCTGGAGCGAGGCGAACCAGATGCGGGTGCGCCAGTCGCTCCAGCCCGCGATCTTGTCCTTGTAGGCGTCGTCGATCAGGATCTTCGCGCCCTTCTCCTTCATCTCGTCGTCCGAGATGTGCTTGCGGTTATAAGCCAGGCCCGTTGTGCCATAGTCGTAAGGCACGCAGCTGAGCTTGCCGTCGGTGACATTCCGGAACACGTCGATCAGCTTCGGGATGACGTATTGCAGGTTCGGGATGTTGTCCTCGTTCAGGACCGAGTTCAGGCCCAGGCCGGTATAGCGGGCATAGTCGAACACGCCCGACAGGTGGGCGATGTTGTATTCGCCCGGCTGGCTGGCCTTGACGCGGCTGATATATTCGTCGCCGCCGCCGAAAGTGCCGTCCACCACCTCGATTCCGGTTTTCTTGGTATAGGGGTCGAAGGCGTATTTGCGGAACGCCTCTGACACCACGCCGCCCCATCCGTCGAAACGCACCTGGCTGACAGTCTGGGCATTGGCGTATTTGGCAAACGGCGTCTGAACCCCGTAGGCCACACCCGCGGCGCCGATCAGACCCAGGAATTTGCGCCGGTCGAGATCGCCGTTCATGTAGCGCTCGCGCAGTCGTTCGTAACGTGTCGTGTTGTCCATTTCAGATCTCCTTGTCGAAACAGTCGTGAATGGGGCGCGGTTCTATCCGCCGCGCTTACTGGCGAATTGCCGGGCCAGCGCCAAACCGAGAAGCGGCAGCCCGACGGTCAGCACGATCATCACGGTGCCAAGCGCATTGATCTCGGGCGAGATCGAGTTGCGGAGCATCGCGAAAATCTGCGTCGGCACGGTTTCCACGCCACCGGGTTTCCAGAACAGCGTCCCGGTGATGTCGTCGAAACTGATCGTGAAGGCGAAAAGCGCGCCGGCCAGAACCGCCGGCAGCATCAGGGGTAGCGTGATCTGGAAGAAGGTC
Source organism: Paracoccaceae bacterium (assembly GCA_049694515.1). Taxonomy (GTDB): domain Bacteria; phylum Pseudomonadota; class Alphaproteobacteria; order Rhodobacterales; family Rhodobacteraceae; genus JADQCB01. The sequence continues at coordinate 5,013 of JBAVQZ010000279.1, forward strand.
TGGCGCGGGCTGGCGCCAAGGCTCAGAGCCGCCTCTTCCACGTCGCGCTTGATCGACACCAGCCGCGCCTGCACCACGAGGATCACGAAGGGCAGGGTGAAGATCACATGGCCGAACAGCAGCAGAGTGAAGCTCTTGTTGATCGACAGGAAATTCAGGAACAGCAGCAACGCGACGGCCAGCACCACCTCGGGCACCAGGATCGGTGCGATCAGGATCGTGGTGATCATGTTTGCCCCCGGCACCCGGTAGCGTACCAGAGCGAGGCTGGCCAGAACCCCCAGCGTGGTCGAGATGACGGCGGTCATAAGCCCCAGGATGATCGAGGTGCGGAATGCGCGCAGGATCGCATCGTTATGGGCAAGCTCGACGAACCAGCGGAAAGAAAAACCGCTCATCGGGAAGGCGCCGAACTCGCTGGAATTGAAGCTCAGCAGCACCACCACCACGACCGGCAGGAACATGAAGAGATAGACCAGGATCGCCCAGCCGCGCACCAGGTTCCAGCCGATATTGCCATTCGCGCGCATCAGCCCAGACCTTTCATCAGTTGCGCCATGCCCAGGTAGCGGTTGTAGATCAGCACAAGCGCCCCGAGCACCGCCAGCAGCATCAGCGACAGGGCGGAGCCCAGCGGCCAGTTGAGCTGGGTAATGATCGCCTCAAACACCAGATTGGCGAACATCGCGTCGGTCGGCCCGCCCAGGACCAGCGGCGTGATATAGGTGCCGGCCGCCAGCACGAAGCACAGCAGCCCGCCGGCGGCCAGCCCGGGCAGAGACAGCGGAAGCGTCACCTGAACGAAGCTCTGCCATTTCGTCGCGCCCAGCGAGTTGGCAGCGTCCTCCAGGTTGGTGTCGATCCCCTCGAGGCTGACGAAGACATTGAGGATCATGAACGGTAGCAGGAAATGCACCAGGCCGAGAATTACCGTTGTCTCGTTATAGAGCATCTGGATGGGCTCGTTGATGATGCCGAGCCAGATAAGGGCCGAGTTCAGCGCCCCCGACACGCCGAGGATGTTGATCCAGCTCATCGTGCGGATGATATAGCTGATCCAGAACGGCAGCATCAGAAGCAGCAGCAGGATCGCCTTGTTGCCTTTCGAGCGCGCGATGAAATAGGCGGACGGATAGCCCATCACCGCGCAGACCACGGTGGTGATCACTGCGATCTTCAGAGTGTTGAGAAGGATGTCGCGATAGAAGCGGTCGCTCAGCGCCTCTTTCCAGTTGTCCAAAAAGAACCCGACCTGATCGGCGCCCGTCGCGGTGCGCAGCCAGAAGGAATAGACCAGTATGAATACCAGTGGCACGAACAGCAGCAGCGTCACGGCCGTCAAGGCGGGGGATAACAGGATCCAGGGTTGACGGGCCTCGCGGGCTTCGACGGACATTCCCGACCTTTCGAAGAGGAACTGTTGCAAAGACCGTGACGAGACGGCAACCATAGATCAAATAGATAATTGGAATTCCAACTATTGGTGAAATCTATGGACCTCCATTTCCAACCCCTCTCCCCCGAGCGCATCATGCGCGAACTGGACTGGAACCTTCTGCGCACCTTCGTGGTTCTGGCCGAGTCGCGCTCGGTCACCGATGCGGCCGAGAAGTTGCGGCTGAAACAGCCCACCGTTTCGACCGCGCTGAAACGGCTGGAAGATCGGATCGGAAAGAAACTGATCGAACGCGCGCCGGGCCATTTCCGGCTGACCAAGCCCGGACAGCTTCTTTATCGCGAGGCGGTGGACATTCAGGGCTCCATCCTGCGCCTATCGACGCTGATGCGCGAAGTTGCCGACGAGGTGACCGGCCACGTCAAGATCGCGGTGGCCAGCCATGTGGTTTGCCCGGTATTCGACGAGGCGTTGGCACGGTTCCACGCAACGCATCCAAAGGCCACGCTGTCGATCGACGTGCATTCCAGCCGCGACGCCATTGCCGCGGTCACCGCGAAAAGCGCGACGCTGGCGATCTGCCTGGTGAAGGACCGCAACCCCAGGCTGGAATACCGGCGCCTCTACCGCGAGTTCTTCGGCCTGTTCTGCGGCCCGAACCACGCGTTGTTCGGCAAGTCGGGCCTTGGGCGGCGGGATCTGTCCGGCCATGCCTCGGTGAGTTTCGAGACCGACCGGCTTCAGGACGTGTTGAAACCGGTGACGCTGATGCGCGCCGAGGCCGACCTCGGGGAGCATGTCGTGGGCATGTCGAGCCACCTCGAGGAGGTGCGGCGGATGATCGTGGCCGGGCTGGGGATCGGGCCGTTGCCGATCCATGTGGCCGCGCCGGATGTCCGGGCCGGCCTGCTGTGGCAGTTGCCCCCCTATGACAAGACGCCCGAGATAGACGTGCACGTGGTCTGGAACCCACACGCGAACCTCAACCGCGCCGAGCAGTCCATGCTGGACGAAATGCTGCGGTTGATCGAGGAAACACCGATCGAACGGCGGACCTATCGCTAGGGCATCGGTGCGGGCGATATCGTGTCAACCGCTCGCCTCTCACTTTTTTGGAAAAAAGATGTTACCAATTTCGCATTCTTGTTTTAAGGTTCCTTTCGGGGTCCGCCGAAAGCGCGAAGATGCACGGGACCTCGTCGAAACGGGAGGAATGACATGACCTACAAACCGACAACCCGCCGCGGTGCGCTTCGTACCCTGGCAGGCGCCGGCGCGGCCACGCTGGCGGCGCCCCATATTGCCGGCGCGCAAGCCAACGGCACCACCTGGAAGGTCCAGACATCCTGGCCGGGCGGTATCGGCCTTCAGACGTTCAAGGACTGGTGCGCGAGCATCGAGGAAAAGACCGGCGGCGAACTGGCTTTCCAGGCCTTCGGCGCGAACGATGTCGTCGGGGATTTCCAGCTGTTCGACGCCGTCAAGAACGGTGTGCTCGACGCGGTGAATCCATTCACCATCTATGCCCAGGGCATCATCCCGGCGGCGACCTTCCTGACCAGTTATCCGCTGGGCATGCGCAACCCGCACGAATTCGACGTGTTCTATTACGGTCTTGGCGGGCTTGAGATCGCGCGAGAGCTTTACGCCGCGCAGGGGATGTATTTCGTCGGGCCCATTCACCACGGTCCGAACATCATCCACTCGAAGGTTCCGATTCGCTCGATCGACGACTTCCGCGGCCGCAAGATGCGGATGCCGGGCGGCATGGTCGCCGACGTGTTCAACGAGATCGGCGCCGAAACCACCGTCCTTCCGGGCTCGGAAATCTTCCCGGCGCTCGAGAAAGGCACGATCGACGTTGCCGACTATGTCGGGCCGGCGGTGAACTACTCGCTCGGCTTCAGTCAGGTGACCAAATACATCTCGATGGGCCCGCCGGGCTTCATGTCGCTTTATCAGCCGGTCGACCTGATGGACCTGACCGTCGGCATGGACGCATGGAACGCCCTGTCGCCCGAGATGAAGCAATTCATCGAGATGGAGGTTCACGTCTATTCCGACATGCACCATGCCGCGATTCAGGTTGCCGACCAGGAGGCATGGAAGAAGTTCGAGGCCGACGGCACCGAGGTCACGCGCCTGAGTCAGGTGGACGTGGAACTGATGACGGAGGTCGCCGTGCCGATCTGGTTCGAATATGCCAACCGCGATCCGAATGCCGCGCGCATCTTCAAGATCCAGCTCGACTACATGATGTCCGGCTCGCTCGGGTATGTGACGCCGGACCTGACCGAGGGTCTGACGCTCAATCTCTGACAACGGTCCAGGCCGAAAAAACATCGCCGCCCGGTGCGCAATCGCCGGGCGGCGCTTTCCACTCAACCGAAAATACAGGACATCAATATGCCTGGTCTCAGCTTCACGCTGCCACACTGGCTTTATTGGGTCGGCCTTATCGTGTTTCCGCTCATCGCGATGGTGCTCGCCCGCCGGCCACGGCCGCAGCAACAGGGGTATTCGATCGCCCTCGGTTACCTGATCCTCGTTACCGGCGGGATCATCGGGCTCCACCGCTTCTATCTGAAAAGCCTCCTGGGGCTGGCGTTCATCCCGATCTTCGTCTTCGTGCTCTACGCGAACAGCCAGCAGCATGACGCACGTGGCATCCTGTCGAACATAACGAACGAAATGCGCGTTGCGGAACGGACGCTGGAGCAGGAGCAGCCACGCGTCGCGGATGCCGAGGCCAGCATGAGCGAATTGCAGGCGGCGCTGGACGCGGCCGAGGAGGGGTCTTTCGCGCAGCGCAGCGCCGAGAAGCGCCTCCAACGCGCCCAGGATACGGTCGAGAAGGGGCGCGCCCGCATCGCAAAGGCCCAGGAAGAACTGGGAAGGGTCGGCCCGATCCAGGAAACCGCCGCGCAGACCCGCGCTTTCTGGGACAATGCCGCGGGATACGCCTTCTATCTGATTCTCGCGCTTCTGGTGGTCGATATCGTTCTGATGCCGGGCATGGTCAGAAAGGCGAACGCCAACCTGCCACCGCCCACCAAATCCGAGATCGAGCTGGCGCTGGAAAAGGCCGAGGAGGCCGAAGGCAAGAAGCATGACAGCGCCTACGCCGAGAACTGGATCGACCGGCTGTCGCTGTTCTGCGGCGAGTTCGTCAGCTATTGGGCGGTGATCGCGGTTTTCGTCTATTACTACGAGGTGATCGCACGATATGTCTTCAACAGTCCCACCAACTGGGCGCATGAAGGCATGTATCTGATGTTCGGGATGCAGTACCTGATTGCCGGCGCGTACGCGATGCTGACCGAGAGCCATGTGCGGGTTGACGTCTTCTATGCGCCGTTGCCGAAAAAGAGGAAGGCGTGGGTCGATCTGTTGACCTCGGTCTTTTTCTTCATCTTCGCGGGCACGTTGCTTGTCACTTCCTGGATATTCGCGATGGACGCCATCGCCGTGCCCTCGGGCAACTCCATCGTGTCCGACTGGGCGCGGGGCGAGATCGGGCTGGGTCAGATGCTGTCCGGGCTGAGCCTGTCGGAATGGACCGATCCATCAATCCGCTGGGGCGAAATCAGCTTCAACGAATGGAAAGTGCCGCTGTGGCCGATGAAATGGGTGATGGTCCTCGGCGGGCTTCTTCTGGTTCTCCAGGGCATTTCGAAATTCGGCAAAGACATTCGCGAAATCGCGCGGGGGAACTGACGGATGGGTATTGAAATCTCTATCGAGCTTCTGACGCTCATCATGTTCGGCAGCCTGCTGGCGCTGCTGATGGCGGGCCTGCCGCTGGCCTTCGTGACCGGCGGTCTGGCCTGTGTGTTCCTGTTCGTCCTGGGCGACGCGCAGGCGCTGAACATCGTGCCCAGCCGGATATTCCCGCTGATGACCAACTATCAGCTTTCGGCCATTCCATTGTTCATTTTCATGGCCGCGATGCTGGAAAGGGCCGGGATCATCAACGACATGTTCGATGTGATCTACAAGGTTCTGGGCGGCGTGAAGGGCGGTCTGGCCGCAGCCACGATCATCGCCTCCACCATCCTGGCGGCGATGGTGGGCGTGATCGGGGCGGCCGTGGTGACGATGGGCATCATCGCGCTGCCGGCGATGCTGAAACGCGGATATGATCCAAAGATCGCGATGGGCTCGATCATGGCCGGCGGCACGCTGGGCATCCTGATCCCGCCGTCGATCTTGGCGATCATCTACGCGGTCGTGGCCGAACAGTCGGTGGGCGAGCTGTTCATCGGCGCGGTGATCCCAGGTCTCATGCTTTCGGGCTTCTACATCGCCTATGTCACCATTCGCAGTTACATGAACCCCGATCTCGGCCCGCCGATCCCGGTGGAGGACCGGGTCAGCAATATCGAGAAGCTGCGCCTGGTCGGCAAGATGTCGGCCCCGATTTCGCTGATCGTGATCGTTCTGGGCGTGATCTTCACCGGCGTGGCGACCCCGGTGGAGGCAGCGGGCATCGGCACGTTCGGCGCGTTCATCGTGGCCGCCATCCATCGCAAGCTGGATTGGCCCACGGTCAGCGAGGCCTGCGTGACCACGCTGAAGGCCAGCGCGATGGTGATCTGGATCATGTTCGGCGCGACGATCTTCGTCGGGCTTTACGTGCTGGAAGGTGGGCAGGAATTCGTGCAGCAGAGCCTGGCCGCCACCGGACTGGGTCCCTGGGGCATCCTGATCGTGATGCAGATCATCCTGATCGTCCTGGGCATGTTCCTCGACTGGGTGGGCATCCTTCTGCTTTGCGTGCCGATCTTCGTGCCGGTCATCAAGTCGCTCGGCGCGGCCTCCTTCGGGTTGGCAAGCCCGGACGACCTCGTGCTGTGGTTCGGCGTGCTCTACCTGGTGAACATGCAGATGAGCTTCCTGTCGCCGCCCTTCGGCTATGCGCTGTTCTATCTGCGCGGCGTGGCGCCGCCGGAAATTCCGATGACGGACATCTTCAAGGCCGCTGTGCCGTTCCTGCTGTTGCAGGTTGTGGGGCTTTTGATCTGCATGTTGTTCCCAGAGGTCATCATCTGGCTGCCGCGCCTGGTTTACGGCTGAGGCCTCCAACCCCGCGGAACAATGGCGGCGCGCGGTATTCCGCGCGCCGCTTTGTGTTTCGGCAAGGCTATCGCTGGGCGGTCTGCCAGTCGGGGTGGATCCACGGCCGCATGTTGGCGCGCGGCAGAGGCGTTCGTCCCAGGATGTGGTCAGCCGCCTTTTCGCCCACCAGAATCGACGGCGCGTTGATGTTGCCGTTGGTGATCCGCGGGAAAACGGAGCTGTCCGCCAGCCGCAGCCCATCCACGCCGATCACCCGGCATTCCGGGTCCACCACGGCGCCGGGATCGTCGCGGCGGCCCATTCGCGCGGTGCCGCAGGGATGATAGGCGCTTTCGACATGCTCGCGCACGAAATCGTCCAGCGCGGCATCGGACTGCACATCGGCGCCTGGCTGGATCTCGTGCTTGACGAACGGGCGGAACGCGTCCTGCGCGAAGACCTCGCGGGTCAGGCGGATGCAGCGGCGGAAGTCCTGCCAGTCCTCCTCGTCGCTCATGTAGTTGAAGCGGATTCTGGGCGCGTCCTCGGGCCGGGCCGAGCGCAGCGTGATCTCGCCGCGGCTTTTCGAGCGCATCGGCCCGACATGCGCCTGAAACCCGTGCCCCTCGGCCACGGCCCTGCCGTCATAGCGCACCGCGATGGGCAGGAAGTGATACTGGATATCGGGATATTCCACGCCCGGCCGGCTGCGGATGAACGCGGCGCTTTCGAACTGGTTCGACGCGCCCGGCCCGGTGCTGGTGAACAGCCATCGCGCCCCGACATAAGCCTTGCCCGGAAGATTCCAGTACTTGAACAGGCTGACCGGCTGGCTGGCCGCCATCTGGATGTAAAGCTCCAGATGATCCTGAAGGTTCTGCCCAACGCCGGGTCGGTCCGCGACGACCGGCAAACCGTGCTCGGCCAGATGGGCGGCAGGCCCAATCCCCGACAGCATCAGAAGTTTCGGCGAGTTGATGGACGACGCCGCCAGGATCACCTCTCGCCGGGCGCGGATCACCTCGACCCGGCCGCGGCGCATGACTTCTACGCCCACCGCACGGCCTTCCTCGATGACGACCCGGCGGGCCAGCGCGCGGGTCAGGGAGCAGTTCTTCCGCTTCAGCGCCGGCCTCAGATAGGCGTTCGCCGCGGACCAGCGCCGCCCTCTGTGGACGGTCTGCTCCATAGGGCCGAAGCCTTCCTGCTTTTCGCCGTTGTAGTCCTCCGTCACCTCGTAACCGGCTTGCCGGCCCGCCTCGACGAAGGCATGGAACAGCGGGTTGCGGCGTGGCCCGCGCCCGACATGCAGCGGCCCGTCGGTGCCGCGCCACGACGGATCACCCGGACCGTGCCAGTTCTCCATTCGTTTGAAATAGGGCAGTACGTCGGCGAAGCCCCAGCCGTCGGCGCCCGCCTCGGCCCAGTGGTCGAAGTCGCGGGCGTGGCCGCGGACATAGACCATCCCGTTGATCGACGACGACCCGCCGATCACCTTGCCGCGCGGCGTCGCCATGCGGCGCCCGCCGAGATGCAGCTCGGGCTCGGACTGGTAGCCCCAGTCGTAGCGCGCCATGTTCATCGGGTAGGACAGCGCGCCGGGCATCTGAATGAACGGCCCGGCATCGGTTCCGCCATGTTCGATGACGATCACCGAGGCGCCGCTTTCAGTCAGGCGATACGCCATTGCGCAGCCTGCCGATCCGGCGCCGACGATCACGAAATCGGCTTGCATCCTAGTCTCCTTCCGGGCCGCCGAACGTGTCGCGCAGCTTGTCATATGGCACCATGACCGTGTGCCGATAGGCCGGTCTCTCAGTTAGGCGGTGGTAATAGGGGCGCAGCCCCGGCACCTCGCGCCGCGCCAGCCCGGCGTCGAAATAGCGGTACAGGACATGGCCGAACTGGATATCCGCCAGCGTCATGTCTTGACCGCAGAGAAAGCCACCCGGCGCAACCTGCGCCATGCCGCGTGCAAGCGCCGCCTCGAACCGATCGGTGGCGCGGGCGATGGCCTTGGCGTCGCGATAGGCTGACCGCGTGCGCACTGCGCGCCAGAACACCGTGCCGGTAAAGGCGGCGGCCACCTCGTATTTCGACCATTCCGCCCACATGTCCACCCTTGCCCGAGCGACCGGATCGGCCGGCCAAAACCGGTCGTCGTCCGCCACACTGGCCAGATGGCGCAGGATGGCCGCCGTTTCGAACAACGCCTCACCGCCCGGCAGTTGCAGCACCGGAATGCGCCCGTGCGGGTTCATCGCCCGAAACTCGGCGGTGTCGAGCCCGCCATGGACTTCGCCCCGGTCGAGCCGGTCATAGGCGAGGCCAAGCTCCTCCATGCCCCAGAGCAGGGCCTGCACGTTGGAAGATGTCGCACGCCCGTATACGGTATAGCCTGCCATCGCCTATTCGCCTCGCGGGAAGCGGGCGTTTTCCTCGACCTCGTTCAGGTCCATGTGGTTGCGCATGTAGCGTTCGGACGCCCTCTGCAGCGGCTGATAGTCCCACGGGTAGTAGTCGCCGTTCCGCAATGCCTGATAAACCACCCAGCGGCGCGCCTGGCTTTCGCGCACCTGGGCGTCGAACTGCGCCAGGTCCCAGCGCGCCTCGGATTTCGCGCGCAGCGCGGCTAGAGTGCCCTGGTGGTCCGGATGACCGGCCAGGTTTGTCAATTCGTGCGGATCGGCGTCGAGGTCGAACAACTGATCGGGGTCCAGCGCGCAGCGGTTGTGCTTCCACTTGCCGTAGCGCAGGCTGACCAGCGGTGCGTAGGAGGCCTCGGCGGCGTATTCCATTGCCACCGGGCCACTGCGTTGGGCGCCGCCCGCCAGCGGTATCAGATCCTCCCCATCGGTCCAGGGGGTGACCTCTTCCATCGGGACATCGGCCAACGCGGCGAGCGTCGGCGCCACGTCCAGGGTCGAAACCGGTGCGTCGACGCGCCCGGGCGTCATCGACGGGGCCGATATCATCAGCGGCACTCGGGCCGAGCCTTCGTAGAAGCTCATCTTGAACCACAGCCCGCGTTCGCCCAGCATGTCGCCGTGGTCCGAGACGAACAGGATGATCGCCTCCTGCCGGGTGACCTCCAGCGCCTCCATCACCTCGCCGATCTTGTCGTCGAGATATGAGACATTGGCGAAATATGCCCGGCGGGAGCGGCGTATGTCATCTTCGGTGATGTCGAAGATTCGCCAGTCGTTGGCGTCGAAGATACGCCTGGAATGCGGGTCGTGGTCCGCATAGTCCATCGCGGGCACCTGCGGTTGAAGATGCGCGCAGTTATCGTATAGGTCCCAGTATTTTCGACGCGCGACGTAGGGGTCGTGCGGATGCGTGAAGCTGACCGTCAGGCACCAGGGGCGATCATCCTTGCCGCGGGCCAGGTCATAGACCTTGCGGGTGGCGTGATAGGCGACCTCGTCGTCATACTCCATCTGGTTGGAAATCTCGGCGACGCCGGCGCCGGTAACCGAGCCCAGGTTGTGATACCACCAGTCGATCCGCTCGCCCGGCTTGCGGTAATCGGGCGTCCAGCCGAAATCCGCCGGGTAGATGTCGGTGGTCAGCCGCTCCTCGAAACCGTGCAACTGGTCGGGACCGACGAAATGCATCTTGCCGCTGAGGCAGGTCTGATAGCCCGCGCGGCGCAGGTGGTGAGCGTATGTCGGGATATCGCTCGAAAACTCGGCGGCGTTGTCATAGACCCGCGTGCGGCTGGGCAACTGGCCCGACATGAAACTCGCCCGCCCCGGCGCGCAGAGCGGCGAAGCGGTGTAGCAGTTGGCGAAACGGGTCGCGCGTCCGGCCAGCTTTTTCAGGTTGGGCGCGTGCAGCCAGTCCGCCGGTCCATCCGGAAAAAGCGTGCCGTTCAGCTGGTCGACCATGAAGATCAGGATGTTCGGCTTGTTCATTTCCGGGCCTCATGTTCCAGGCACATTTCCAGGCAATCCATCACCGAAGTCGTCGCCGCCGCCGCGTCCGGTGCGTCGGCGCCGAGGGCCGCGCGGATGAACAGCCCGTCGATCAGCGCGCCCAGCATGTCGGCGACAGCGCCGGCCCTGGGTCCGACGAGGGGGCGCAGCGCATGAATCAGGTTCGCGCGCAGCCGTTTCTGATAAACGCCCAGCAGGCGGCACGCCTCGGCCGAGGTCTGCGCCTGGACATAGAAGTTCAGCCACGCGGCAATCACTTCGGCGCGGAAGTTGGCGGGGCCGAAACTGGCCTTCAGGATGGCCCGGACACGCGCCTCCGGGCCGTCGGCCGCCACCAGCGCGCCGCGCACTTCGGCGCCATAGACGGTCAGGATATGACGCATCGCCGCCAGGAAAATCTGCTCCTTGCTGCCGAAGTAGTGATGCGCCAGCGCGGGCGACATTCCGGCGCGCTTGGCGATCTGGCTGACCGTTACGTCAAGCGACCCGGCCCGCCCGATCTCGGCGATCGTCGCTTGGACCAACGACGCGCGTCGGATAGGCTCCATTCCAAGCTTCGGCATCGTCGTCTCCGGTTCGGGTTGCAGGCCGAGGCTAAATGGTTTTTAATTGACTCGTCAATCAAGAAAACTGGGAGGTCATGATGACCCTGAAAAGAACACTTGCGGCGCTGGCTGTTTCCACACTCGCCGCACCGGCTTTCGCGGCCGATTGCGACACCGTCAATTTCTCGGATGTGGGCTGGACCGACATCACGGCGACCACGGCGGCCACCACCGAGGTTCTCAAGGCGCTTGGTTACGAGACCGACATCAAGGTGCTGTCGGTACCGGTGACCTATACTTCGATGGCCAAGGGCGACATCGACGTGTTCCTTGGCAACTGGATGCCGACGATGGAGGGCGACATCGCCCCCTACCGCGAAAAGGGCACGGTGGATACGGTGCGCGAGAACCTTGAAGGCGCGAAATACACGCTGGCCACGAACGCGGCTGGCGCCAAGCTGGGGATCGACGATTTCTCGAAGATCGCCGCCCACCAGGACGCGCTCGATGGCAAGATCTACGGCATCGAGCCGGGCAATGACGGCAACCGCCTGATCATGGACATGATCAAGTCCGATGCGTTTGGCCTGAAGGATTTCGAGGTGGTCGAAAGCTCGGAACAGGGTATGCTGGCGCAGGTCGCCCGCGCCGACCGCCGAGGCGAGCCGATTGTCTTCCTCGGTTGGGAGCCGCACCCGATGAACGCCAATTACGACATGACCTACCTGACCGGCGGCGATGACTGGTTCGGCCCGAACCTGGGCGGTGCGACGGTGTATACCAACACCCGCGCGGGCTATGTGGACTCGTGCCCGAACGTCGGCCAGCTGCTGAAGAACCTGAAATTCACCCTGCCGATGGAGAACGAGATCATGGGCGCGATCCTGGACGAGAACCAGGACCCGGCCGAGGCAGCGAAGGCCTGGCTCGCCGCCCATCCCGAGGTTCTGGATGCCTGGCTGGACGGCGTGACCACCAAGGATGGCGGCGATGCGATGACCGCCGTCAAGGGCGCGCTGGGCCTGTGATGCGTCCCTGACCGATCACCCCGCCCGCAGCTGCGGGCGGGGGACAATTCTTTTCACACCCGGATTGACGCATGGACTGGTTGACACAGACGAAAATTCCGGTCGGGGATACCGCGCGGGCGGTTTTCGACTGGTTGCAGACCCATGGCGCCTGGCTGTTCGACGGCCTCTCCATTGCGATGGAATGGCTGATCGACGTCATCCTGTCCTGGTTGCAGGGACCTCCGCCGCTGATCATCGTCGCGCTGTTCGTTGCACTGACATGGATTTTGCAGCGCAACTGGAAGACCTGCCTTTTCGTAGCGCTTGGGTTTCTGTTCATCCTCAACCAAGGGTATTGGGAGGCGACGACCGAAAGCCTGACGCTGGTGCTGTCGGCCTGTCTGGTGTGCATGGGCGTGGGCGTGCCCATAGGGATCGCCGCGGCGCATCGGCCCCGGCTCTACGCCTATATGCGGCCTGTGCTTGACCTGATGCAGAC
>JBAVQZ010000280.1:0-6072 GCA_049694515.1 Paracoccaceae bacterium
GCCGTGGTTCCTGTTCGCGGTTCCGGCGGGCGTCATCACCGACCGCGCCGACCGCAGGCGCCTGATGCTTCGCGCCGACATCGCCAGGACCCTGCTAAGCCTCGGGATCGTCGGGGTGGCCCTTTCGGCGGCGCGACTGCCGGCGACCGGCGACAGTGCCGCGGGTATTGCCGCCCTCGCGGCGTTCGCCTTCTTCCTGGGCATTGCCGAAGTCCTGCGCGACAACGCGGCCCAGACCGCCCTGCCCGCCATCGTCGCGCCGGGCGATCTGGAACGTGCAAACGGCCAGCTTTGGAGCATCGAGCAGGTGATGGGCCAGTTCGTGGGGCCGCCACTGGCGGGGCTGATGATCGCGCTGGCGGTGCCCCTGCCCTTTGGCTTCGACGCGCTGACCTTCGCCGTTTCGGCCGCGTTTCTTGGCGCGATGACACTCGCGCCGCGCGCCGTTCCGCCAATGCCCGCCGGGCTGTGGCGGCAGGCCAAAGAAGGGATGGCGTGGCTGTGGTCGGTGCCGCTGATCCTGCAAATGGCGCTGATGCTGGGCGTTCTCAACCTGATCTCGACGCTGGCGATAACGGTGCTGGTTCTGTTCAGCCAGGAGGTTCTGGGGCTGACCGCCGCCGGCCACGGCATCCTGTTGACCGCCGGAGCGGCGGGAGGCGTTGCCGGCGGGATGCTTTGCCCCTACATCGCTACGCGCATCGGCGCCCGCGCCAGCCTGCGGCTTGCCATGCTTCTTTTTCCCCTGCCGATGGCGGTCATCTGGATGGCAACCAGCCCGGCGCTGGTGGCGGTCGCCCTGTTCGTCCAGATGTTCGCTGCCTTGATGTGGAACGTCGTGACCGTTTCGCTTCGCCAGCGGATGATCCCCGATGCGCTTCTGGGCCGGGTGAACAGCCTCTATCGCTTTTTAGGCTGGGGATTGATGCCTGTCGGGGCACTTCTCGGCGGCGCGGTCGTCAGCCTTGCAGAACCGGGACTGGGGCGCGAGGCCGCTTTGCGTCTGCCCTATGGACTGTCGGCATTGGCAATGCTGGGCGTGATGCTCTACGGGTACGGCTCGCTCCGCCTGCCGCGCTAAAAAAAGGCCCGGGCAAAGCCCGGGCCAGTCCAACAGGGAGGATACCGCGTCATTACCCCGGCGCGGCCAAGGGATCCCTTAGGGGAAACAATTCCCCTCTATTGTTTACTATCATGCCAATCTGGCAACAATAAGGCGAATTTACGCAACCAGCCTGTAACCGCCCGTCTCGGTCACAAGAAGCCGCGCGTTCGACGGATCGGGCTCGATCTTCTGGCGCAGGCGATAGATATGCGTCTCGAGCGTGTGCGTGGTCACCCCGGCGTTGTAGCCCCAGACCTCGTGCAGCAGCACGTCGCGCGCGACCACGCCCTCGGCGGCGCGGTAGAGGAATTTCAGGATATTGGTTTCCTTCTCGGTCAGCCGTATCTTGCGGTCGTCGGCATCGATCAGCATCTTCATCGCCGGCTTGAAGGTATAGGGCCCAAGCTGGAACACCGCGTCCTCGGACTGCTCGTGCTGGCGCAACTGGGCGCGGATGCGCGCAAGAAGGACCGGGAACTTGAACGGCTTGGAGACGTAATCGTTCGCGCCGGCGTCCAGCCCCAGGATGGTGTCGGAATCGCTGTCATGGCCGGTCAGCATCAGGATCGGGCACTTGATGCCCTGCTTCCGCATAAGCCTGCACAGCTCGCGCCCGTCGGTGTCGGGCAGGCCGACATCGAGGATCACCAGGTCATAGAGCGCCTCTTTCGCCTTCTCCATCGCCGTGGCGCCGCTGTCGGCCTCGAACACGTCGAAATCCTCGGTCATCACCAACTGTTCGCTCAGCGCCTCGCGCAGGTCGTCGTCATCATCGACCAGCAGGATCTTCTTAAGGTTGCTCATCCCCGCCTCCTCGGTTTCCGTAAGGAAGAAATGTTGGCGCAATCGCGCCGCAGCAAGATTTGCTGCAACATTCTCACGCAACCGTGTGGCAAAACCGGTGTTTGTTTCATATTTCAACCAAAGTCGTTACATCCGGTTCCACGTTAGCAATCGAAAGATGGCCCATGCCGCTTGGCCCCAGCCCCGTCGAACGCCTTGCCCGCGCCCGCGCGGACCTTCGCATGGGCGTGCCCGTGGTTCTCTCGGGCGCGGCGACCGGGCTTGTCGTGATAGCGGCCGAAACGCTCACCGCCGACCGGCTGGCCCGACTTTCGGCGATGGGGCCGGGACTGGTACTGGCGATCACCGCCCGCCGCGCCACCACGCTGAAGGCGCGCGCCTATGACGGCGACATCGCCCGGATCGCGGTGCCGCCCGACGTGACGCCGGCCTGGGTGCATGCCGTGGCCGACCCGGCCGACGACCTGACCATGCCGATGAAGGGTCCGTTCCGCACGCTGCGGGACGGAGATGCCGCGCTTTGCCGCGCCGCCCTGGGCCTGGTGAAATCCGCGCGCCTGCTGCCCGCCGTCATCACGCGCGAGATTGCCGACCCCGACGCCTTCGCCACGGAAAACGGGCTGACCCGCATCACCCTGTCAGAAGCGCAGGAGGCCGCCGATAGCGCCAGCCCGCTGCACCCCGTGGTCAGCGCCCGCGTGCCGCTGGAAGTGGCCGAGGCCGGGCGGCTGCACATCTTCCGCCCCGAGGACGGCGCCGAAGAGCACTACGCCGTCGAGATCGGCCAGCCACCGCGCGACGCCCCGGTGCTGGCCCGCGTCCACTCGGCCTGTTTCACCGGTGACCTGCTTGGGTCGCTGAAATGCGATTGCGGCCCGCAGCTTCGCGCCGCGCTGGCACGCATGGGCGAGGAGGGTGCCGGTGTGCTGCTCTATCTCAACCAGGAGGGGCGCGGCATCGGCCTTGCCAACAAGATGCGCGCCTATTCCCTGCAGGATCAGGGCTTCGACACGGTCGAGGCGAACCACCGCCTGGGCTTCGAGGATGACGAGCGCGATTTCCGTATCGGCGCCGCGATTCTCAAACAGATGGGCTTCTCGCAGGCACGCCTGCTGACCAACAACCCCGCAAAGGTGGCGATGCTTCAGGCCAACGGCATCACCGTCACCGAGCGCGTGCCGCTGAAGGTCGGCCACAGCCGGCACAACGCGCATTACCTGGCCACCAAGGCGAAGAAATCGGGGCACCTGCTGTGATCCCGCGGCGCGAGGATCTGGTCGTGACCCGCTTCGGCGCGCGCTTCCTGGGCCGCCGCCTGCCCTGCGCCCTCGGACGGGGCGGCATCACCGGGAACAAGCGCGAGGGCGACGGCGCCACCCCCGCCGGCCCTCACAGGATCGCCGGGATGCTCTACCGCCCCGACCGGATGGCCCGCCCGGCGGGCTGGGCCATGCCCATCGGGCCGGGCGATCTGTGGTCCGATGACGTGGCCGACCCGGCTTACAACATGATGGTCAGGGCGCCGCATCCGTACAGCCACGAATCCCTGCGCCGCCCCGACGCGCTTTACGATCTTGTTCTGCTCACCGACTGGAACTGGCCCCTCGCCGAAAAGGGCCGGGGCTCGGCGATCTTCATCCATCGCTGGCGCAAACCGCGCCATCCCACCGAAGGCTGCGTCGCCTTCCGGGAAGATCACCTGAAATGGATTGCAGGGAACCTGCGGCCTGCCAGCCGCCTGATCGTTCTGGGTTGACTATTCGGGGTAAGAGCGCCGCGCCCTGGCCTGCGCCAGAACCTGATTGCCGGCACGCGCCGTGGCCGTCCATTCATAGGTGTGCACCCCGCCCGGCGGACAGGGGCTTTTGTATTTGAACGCGCCGAAAGGCACCGCGCCGTCGCGCGTCATCTTCAGCTTCGCCCCGCCGTGATTATAGCCCGGCGCATCGAGGTCCCTCAGACGAAACTCGATGGAGGTGGTTCCCTCCGGGACATCCTCGATGACGAAGCGCGGACTGCCCACGATGTTCGGCCGCCCGGTGTTGCAGCGGGGGATATCGCCCCAAGTGAAAGAAAAGCGCATTTCCGCAGAGGCCCCGGTCGCTGACAGGATCAGCGCAGATATGAGAAGAAGAATTTTTCGCATCAAGAGCACGCCCCACGGAATCTCGTGATCAGTTTAACGCCGGACACATGCCTGTCGCAATGGCCGGCGGAATACCGGCGCCTGCCTCAGCCGTACTCGCGCTCACCGAAAATGGCGGAGCCGACGCGGACATGCGTCGCGCCCAGCGCGATGGCGCTCTCGAAATCGCCGCTCATCCCCATCGAAAGCCCCTCCAGCCCGTTGCGGGCCGCGATCTTCGCGAGCAGCGCGAAATGCAGCGACGGCTCCTCCTCGACCGGCGGGATGCACATCAGCCCGCGCAACGGCAGGTCAAGCGCGCGGCACTCGGCCACGAAGGCATCGGTGTCATCGGGCAGAATCCCGGCCTTTTGCGGCTCCTCCCCCGTGTTGACCTGGATGAACAGGTCGGGACAGGCCCCGCGCTCCTGCGCCAGATCGGCAAGGCGTTTCGCCAGCTTCGCCCGGTCCACCGAATGGATCGCGTCGAAAAGCTCGACCGCCTGACGCGCCTTGTTGCTCTGCAACGGGCCGATCAGGTGCAGATCCACCCCGCTGAACCGCTCCATCAGCTCGGGCCACTTGCCCTGCGCCTCCTGCACGCGGTTCTCGCCGAACACGCGGTGGCCTTCCTCCAGCACGGCCACGACCCGCTCCAGCGGCTGCACTTTCGACACCGCGATCAGCGTGACCGAGCCTTCCGGCCGCCCCGCCTCGGCCTCGGCCTTCGCGATCCGTTCCGTGATGTCAGACAGTCCCATCATTCCTCCGCGTCAATCGCATCGCCAAGCGCCTCGAACAACTCGCCCAGCTCGTCCTCGTAGCGCCGCCAGGCCTTCATCGAAGACGTATAGATCGGCTGGCGCACCTGGTACACGCTCAGAGTCGAGACCTGGCGCTTGTTCTCGTGGAAATTGAGGCACTGATCCTCCCACTCCAGCCCGGCGGCGGCGATCAGCTTGCGCGCCTCGTTCTCCGGGTTGGCGATCAACTCCTCATAGCGGATCTCGTGGAAACCGCCGGGCAGCTTTTCGCGCCAGAAGGCGATCATTTCCTGGTACAAACGATAATAGAGCCCCAGGTCGCGCAGGCTGTAGGCATAGCGGTGCCGCCCCTCGGGAAAGATATTGCGGTAGATCGACAAAAGCGTGTCGCGCGGATCGCGCTGCACCACGATGACGCGCGCATCGGGCAGCGCCAGGCGAATCAGGCCGATGGCGACATAGCTTTGCACCGATTTGTCGGTGATCCGGTCGGCATCGGGGAACCTGTCGCGGAACCACGCCTCTGTCCGCCGGCCGATCGCCGCGATCTCGGCATCGCTCAGCGCCGAGACCGGGCGGAACGCGCCGGTGCCGCTATCCATTTCCTTCGCGGCCTCCTCGACGAAACGGCCCACCTCGCCCGCGCCGGTCACGCGGCTGTGGCTGGCGATGATCTGCTCGACCAGCGTCGTGCCCGAGCGCGGCAGTCCGGTGACGAAGATCGGCGCGAAATCGCTGGTTCCCTTCACCTCGCGCGCTGTGAAATCGGTGTCGGAAAACGCCGCGCGGTAAGCGGCCAACTCGTCCCGCCGCTCGGCGATGTCATAGGGAAAGCGCTTTCGCATCAGGTCGTTGGCGGGCCGCAGATAGGTAAAGACGCGGGCATAATCCCTGGTGTCCTCCATCGCCTTGGCCAACGCGAAGCCCAGGTTCATCCGGCTTTCCTCGGACAGCCCCGGCTTGTTGAACCGCGCCTGCATCTCGGCGATCAGCGGGTCGCCGGGCGTTACCTTGTGCGAGGCGATGAACACCCGGTAGGTCTCGCCGTTGTCGGGGTCCAGTTCGATGGCCTTGCGGAACAACGCCTCGGCCTCGTCGAAGCGCCCCGCGGTCTGAAGCGCCAGCGCCTTGGCGCCATAGGCAATCGCCAGGTCCGGCGCGGCCGCGATGGCCTGATCGAACGCCTGCAGCGCGCCGGTCCTGTCCCCGGCTTCCGACAGGGCCTGACCCAGGCTGACCCGCGTTTCGGCCCGGGCATCGCCATTGTCGATGGC
>JBAVQZ010000281.1:0-2032 GCA_049694515.1 Paracoccaceae bacterium
GCTTGCGCCCCACCCTGCGGCGCGCTGGATGACCGATGCCCGGCCCGTCCTTTCGATCTGGCAACAGCACCAGAAAGACGCGCACGACATCAACCCGCCGGCGGGTGAAATTCTGGTTGGCCGGCCGCAAATGACAGTCGTCCAGGTCGCCGCGCCGGACGGGACCTGCGCCACGCTTGATGCCCTTGTCAGGCGGGCGCCCCTTGGCCAGGCATTGCCGCCGGACGCCGATCATTCGGCCATCTTCGCCACGCTGTTCGCCGCCGGCGCCCTCTTGCCGCCGGACCATGCTTGAAAGGACCCATGATGCGCCGCGTTCTGATCGACCTGATGTTTTCGCCCCGGCTGCGGTCCGCCCCGCGCGGCGACAGCCTTGTCGCGTTTCTGGCACGGGCCGTCTTCGCCTCGGTGTTGCTGCGGTTCTTCCTGAATTCGTTCCTGACCAAGATCGACGGGTTCGGCCTCTCGGCCGGCGCCTATATCCAGATCCTTCCAAGGCAGATGGAGGCTGCGGGCTACGATCCGTCGCAAATCGCCTTTCCGCTGCAACTGGTGGTGCTGGCGGGAACGCTGGCCGAGCTGGTCCTACCGGCGCTCGTGGTACTTGGCGTGGCCACCCGGCCGGCAGCCCTCGCGATGATGGGTTTCGTCGTAATGATGTCGTTTACCGATATTTTCGGACATGGCGTCGAGACACAGACCATCGGCGCGCTTTTCGACGGCGATCCGTTCGGCACGATCCTCGACCAGCGGCTGATGTGGCTTTTCTTGCTTTCCATTCCGGCCTGGCTGGGCGGAGGAAGCATCTCGCTCGACGCGTTCATCTGGTCGCGGCTGCGCGGGGCGCGGTGGGCGATGGCCACGGGCGCCGCGGCGGCGAAGTGACCGCAGGGTCGTGGATTTGCCCCTGGAAACGTCCGACACGGGTCCGGCAACGCGGTCCCATCCAACAGGCCGACCCCGCACGAGCGCGCAGTTTTCCAAGACGTTTCCATTCACGATCGCTTGTCCGACAGGGTGTCGGCTGTAGACTTTCAGCAGGCTATTTCCTTCAATGTTTTGCCTATGACCCGCGGGGTACGATGGAGACAGGAGACCGGAAGGAAGCGCACATCGCGCGCGCGCTGGCCGCAGGCGACCGCGTGGCTTTTGAACAGCTTTTCCGATGCCACAATGCCGCGATGATCCGGCTGGCGACCGCCATTCTGCGCAATCGTGCCTCGGCCGAAGAGGTCACGCAGGATTGCTGGCTTTCCGTCCTGCGCAATATCGATGGGTTCGAGGGACGGTCGTCTCTGGCGGGCTGGATCTTCACCATCCTGACCAACGCCGCCCGCAGCCGGGCCAAGCGCGACGGGCAAAGTATCTCTTTCGATGACGGCGGCGACGAAGACAGCCTGGCGGCGGCCTTCGACGGCCACGGGCGATGGAAGAACATGCCGGATCTGTGGGAGGAGGTCACGCCGGAACGCATCATCGCGGGACGCCATGTCCTTGATCAGGTCAATGCCGCCATCGACAATCTGCCAACGGCGCAACGCGCCGTCATGATCCTGCGCGGCCAACAGGGCTTGGATGCCGACGAGGTCTGCGCGATGCTGGAAATCTCTCATGGCAACATGCGGGTTCTGCTGCACCGCGCGCGTCTTTCCGTGCGGGCCGAACTTGACCGGCTGCTGGGATGAGTGTCCCTTGGCTTCGCCGCGTCAGCTGTTATTTTCGTGATGTTTCTGTAACGGAATGCTTCACGGAGAGTCCTTATCCAGTGAAGCAAAAGGCGAAGGTTGCACAATATGCTTAGCTGCAGGGAAGTCGCGGACCGGGCCAGTGACCTGATCGACGGAGAGCTTGGCCTTTGGGACCGGCTTCGGATGCGCCTTCATCTGGCGATGTGCCATGGCTGCGCGCATTTCATCGACCAGATGAGGCAGACGCGCGACCTTGCCAGGATAGCCGGACGGGAAGACACGCCCGCTGGCGACGTCGGGGAAATCGACGCCATCCTCTCGCTGCTTCACGAAGGGAAGCAACC
>JBAVQZ010000282.1:0-2063 GCA_049694515.1 Paracoccaceae bacterium
GCGGTCGCGCGGCTGGACCGGCAATCGCATGGGCTTCAGCCTGTTCGCGCTGGGGCGGCTCTACCTGCCCGTCGATCCGCAGAAGGCGCTGGCCGCCTTCCTGGAAGCCGACCAAATCTATTCGTCGGACCCGGACACCACGGTGCAGGAGTCCTATGTCGCCATGCATCTCGCCGCCTTCTCGCTGTCGGCGGGTCAGCCCGAGGCTGTGCTGAGCATCATCAACTCCCATCTGGCGCCGGTGATGAGGACGCAGAACGCCTCGCTGCTGGCCTCGATGCTGATGATCAAAGCGCAGGCACTGGACATGCTGGGCCGATCCGCCGAGGCGAAGGCGGTGCGGCTCGACAGTCTGGGCTGGGCACGTTATGGCTTCGGCCCGGATACCGAAGTCCGCGCCAGGTTGCGGGAAATCGCGGCGCTCAATCCCGGAGGGTGAGGCTCATGATCGTTATTGCAGGTGTGATTGCCGGAGCGCTCTGGGGCGGCTACCTGGCAAAACGCCGCAACGGCAAAGGCTTTGACATCGCCCAATACGCCGCCGGATACGCCATCGCCTTCGGACTGGTGGCGACGATCCTGACCATCGCGCTGGCCCGTCTGGGCTGAGCCGATGTTCCTGCCGTTCTTCCAGACCCTGCGAGAGGCCGGTGTCCCGGTCAGCCTGCGGGAATTCCTGGGTTTTCTGGAAGGTGTGTCACGCGGCCTGGCGGACCACGACATCGAGGGGTTCTATTACCTCGCCCGCACCGCGCTGGTAAAGGACGAGCGCCATATCGACCGGTTCGACCGGGCCTTCGCCAGCTCGTTCGAAGGGCTGGAAAGCATCACCGTCGAGCAGGTGCTGGAGGCCGTGGACCTGCCGGCCGACTGGCTGGAACGCATGGTCGAAAAGCACTTGAGCGAGGCCGAAAAGGCCGAGGTCGAGGCGCTCGGCGGCTTTGACAAGCTCATGGAGACGCTGCGCGAGCGGCTCAGGGAACAACAGGGCCGCCACCAGGGCGGCAACAAGTGGATCGGCACCGCCGGTACCTCTCCCTTCGGCGCCTATGGCTACAACCCCGAAGGGGTTCGGATAGGCCAGGACGAAAGCCGCCACCGCCGCGCCGTGAAGGTCTGGGACAAGCGCGACTTCCGCAACCTCGACGACAGCGTCGAGCTGGGCACGCGCAACATCAAGGTCGCGCTGAAGCGGCTGCGCCGCTGGGCCCGCGACGGCGCCGCCGAGGAACTGGACCTCGACGGCACGATCCGCGCTACGGCCGAGCACGGCTACCTCGATGTGAAAACCCGCCCCGAGCGGCGCAACGCCGTCAAGGTGCTGCTGTTTCTCGACGTGGGCGGCAGCATGGATCCGCATGTCCGCGTGGTCGAAGAGCTGTTCAGCGCCGCAAGATCCGAGTTCAAGCATCTGGAATATTTCTATTTCCACAACTGTCTCTACGAAGGCGTCTGGCGCGACAACCGCCGGCGCTGGAACGCGCAGACCCCGACCCGCGAGGTGCTGAACACCTTCGGGCAGGACTACAAGTGCATCTTCGTCGGCGACGCCTCGATGTCGCCCTACGAGGTCGCCTTCCCCGGCGGCGCCAACGAGCACTGGAACGAGGAGGCCGGCCAGGTCTGGCTGGCCCGCGCCCGCGACCAGTGGCCCGAGACGCTGTGGCTGAACCCCCTGCCCGAGCGATACTGGCCCCATACCCAGTCGATCGGGATGATCCGCGAGATCTTCGGCGACCGCATGGTGCCGATGACGCTGGAGGGGATCGAACGCGGCATGAAGATGCTGGGGCGTTAGGATGGGGGCGCTGGCCTATCTCTGGCGGCGCCACAGGATCGCCCTTTCCGCCTTCGTTCTGGCCGCCGCGGCGGCCCTGTTCTTCGCCCTTCGGTTCACGATCTTCTGGATCTACTGGTCCGACCCGACGCATCGCGAAATGGCGATCGAGGGCTGGATGACGCCAGGCTATGTCGCCCACTCCTATCACGTCCCGCCACAGGTTGTCCGCGACGCGCTGGGCGTGTCCCCCACGCCCGACCGCCGCCGCCGCACGATCGAGGAC
>JBAVQZ010000283.1:0-3013 GCA_049694515.1 Paracoccaceae bacterium
ACACCGCCCGGCCCCGCACCCCGGCGCGCGCCAGATCATCGCCCAGCCCCAGCGCCGTCAGGACGGCGGCGCCGTTCGGGCTGATCTGAAGCCCTGCGCCAACCTCGCGGATCGCCTCGGCCTGTTCCAGAACGGTCACCCGTGCGCCGCGCCGCGCCAGCGCGACGGCCGCGGCCAGCCCACCGATTCCGGCGCCCAGCACAGTGATTTTCCGTCCGATCAGCATGACACCTTCCGGAAAAAAATACCGGAGCACGCAAGCGGCCCCGGCATCGGATCGTCGCAAGAACGGCCGCGCGGTCAGTCGTCGCGATGAACCTTCTCGCTGCGTTCGTGGCGCTCCTGCGCCTCGAGGCTCAGCGTGGTGGTCGGGCGTGCGTCCAGACGTTTCAGCGAGATCGGTTCGCCGGTCTCGCGGCAGTAGCCGTATTCGCCCTCGTCGATCCGGCGCAGGGCGGCGTCGATCTTGGCCACCAGCTTGCGCTGGCGGTCGCGGATGCGAAGCTCGAGCGCGCGGTCGGTCTCCTCGCTCGCGCGGTCGGCTATGTCGGGGATGTTGCGCGACCCGTCCTGCAACCCTTCGATGGTGGTCTTGCTTTCGCCCAGAATCTCGTCCTTCAGGGACTGAAGCTTGCGGCGAAAATACTCAAGCTGCCGCTCGCTCATGAACGGCTCGTCCTCGGCGGGACGATAGTCTTTTGGCAAGAAAACTTCGGCTTTCATACCTGCTCCCTCTCGCAGGCCGGGCCCGAATGTCGTGTAAACGTCAGTCACCCGGCTCACCTGCGGCAGGCTTTATCGGAATGCGTCATGGATGTCACTAGGCTATAGTCCCGCTTTAAGGCTTTTTGAAGTCTTGTTATCAAGATCACGAAAATGCGCCAGAGATATGGAAAACCGATGAAATTTGCTGGAACCGAGTCGTATGTGGCCACCGAGGATCTTTCGGTGGCGGTCAATGCCGCCGTGGCGCTGGAGCGGCCGCTGCTGGTCAAGGGCGAACCCGGCACCGGCAAGACGGAACTGGCGCGCCAGGTCGCCGAAAGCCTGGGCCTTCCGATCATCGAATGGCACATCAAATCCACCACTCGGGCGGCGCAGGGCTTGTACGAATACGACGCCGTGAGCCGGCTGCGCGACAGCCAGCTGGGCGACGAGCGGGTGGGCGACGTGGCCAACTACATCCGCAAGGGCAAGCTGTGGCAGGCTTTCGAATCGGCGGGCAAATGCGTGCTGCTGATCGACGAGGTCGACAAGGCCGACATCGAGTTCCCGAACGACCTGCTGCAGGAGCTCGACCGGATGGAGTTTCACGTCTACGAGACCGGCGAGACGATTCGCGCCGCCACCCGCCCCATCGTGATCATCACCTCGAACAACGAGAAGGAATTGCCGGACGCCTTCCTGCGCCGCTGCTTTTTCCACTACATCCGGTTTCCCGAGATGGAGACACTGAAGCGAATCGTCGAGATGCATCATCCCGGCCTGAAGCCGCGGCTGCTGACCGAGGCGCTGACACGGTTCTACGAGATCCGCGAAACGCCGGGGTTGAAGAAGAAGCCCTCGACGTCCGAGGTGCTGGACTGGCTGAAGCTGCTTCTGGCCGAGGACCTGTCGCCCGAGGATCTGCGCGGCGACAGCATCGGCGCCCTGCCGAAACTGCACGGCGCGCTGCTGAAGAACGAGCAGGACGTGCATCTGTTCGAGCGGCTGGCCTTCATGGCGCGGCGGCAGCGATAGGCGCGCTGACGCCGCCTTGCGCATGACAAGCGAGTTTTCAAAGGCGAAAAAATAGGATTAACGTGAGTCGCGCCCGAAGGGAGAGGGCAACCCGTGACCGAGATCATCATCCGCCCGCCCACCGCCGACGACCAGCAGGACTGGCGACGGCTATGGTCGGCCTATTTGGAATTCTACGAAACATCCGTGCCCGAAGAGGTTTACCAGACCACCTTCGGGCGGCTCCTGGGCGATGACCCGCAGGATTTCAACGGGCTTCTCGCCGTCAGCGGCGGGCGGCCTGTAGGGCTGGTGCATTACCTGTTCCACAGGCATTGCTGGAAGATCGAGAACACCTGCTATCTGCAGGATCTCTATGCCGATCCGGAGGTCCGCGGCCAGGGCGTCGGCCGGGCGCTGATCGAGGCGGTCTATGACGCCGCCGACGCCGCCGGTGCGCCATCGGTCTATTGGCTGACGCAGGATTTCAACACCACCGCCCGGAGGTTATATGACCGGATCGGCCGGCTCACCCCCTTCATCAAGTATGCGAGGCGATAAAGGATGAGAATGCGCGCCGCCCTTCTGGCCTGTCTGACCGTCGGCGCCTGCGCCGCACCTCAGGCCAGCCAGGTGCAGCGGCTTGCCCCTGCCGCCGATCTGCCGCCGATGAAGACCTTTTCGGCGCCGCGCGTCACACCGCCACAGCGTTCGAACACGGCCATCGCGCAGGACTTCATGGATCTCACCTTCCGCATGGAAAGTGGCCGCGCAGTGCCGGTGATGACGCGGTTCGACGAGCCGGTGAGCGTGCGCGTCGTTCCCGGCGCCCCGTCCAGCCTGGGCCCCGATCTTGCGGCGCTTCTGGCACGGCTGCGCCGCGAGGCGGGCATCGACATCCGTCAGGTCGGCGCGGACCGGCCGGCCAATATCACGATCCAGGCGGTGCATCGCCGCGATTTGCAGAAGCTGGTGCCGCAGGCCGCCTGTTTCGTGGTGCCGAACGTCACCAGCTGGAAGGATTACCGGCGCAAGCGCCGTTCGCCCTCGGTGGACTGGACAAACCTGACACACCGCGACGAGGCGGCCATCTTCCTGCCCGCGGACGTCAGCGCGCAGGAGGTGCGCGACTGCCTGCACGAGGAGTTGTCGCAGTCGCTCGGCCCGCTGAATGACCTTTACCGGCTGCCCGACAGCATCTTCAACGACGACAACTTCCAGACCATCCTGACCGGCTTCGACATGCTGATCCTGCGCGCCTATTACGCGCCGGAGCTGAAGAACGGCATGACTC
>JBAVQZ010000284.1:0-1586 GCA_049694515.1 Paracoccaceae bacterium
CCGGCCCGATCGAGGCGCGCGAGCTTCCGCTGCCGGCCGAACAGCCCTCGGGCGAGGGGCGCGTGGTGCTGTCGGGCGCGCTGGCCACTCTGCCGCTGCGCGAGGCGCGAGAACTGTTCGAACGCGAGTATCTCCTGACCCAGATCAACCGTTTTGGCGGCAATATCAGCCGCACCGCCTCTTTCGTCGGAATGGAACGCTCGGCCCTGCACCGCAAACTGAAATCGCTGGGCGTCGTCACCTCCAGCAAGGCGGGCGCGCGCGTGGCGCATGTGGAAAGCGAAAGCGATGCGTGATTGACGCCTCACGCCGCATCTGCAATGGCTGAGGCGCTTGTCGCAGACGGGGCGCGGGAATGAAGGTGATAATCTGTGGCGCGGGCCAGGTGGGCTGGCAGATCGCGCGCCATCTTGCCAACGAAAAGAACGACGTCACCGTGGTCGACAACAACGCCGACCTGGTGCGCCGCGCCACCGACACGCTTGACGTGCAGGGGCTTGCGGGCTTTGCCTCCTATCCCGATATCCTCGATCGGGCGGGCGCGCGCGATGCCGACATGATCATCGCCGCCACCCACTCGGACGAGGTGAACATGGTCACCTGCCAGGTGGCGCATTCGGTGTTCGGGATCACCCGCAAGATCGCACGCCTCAGGGCGCAGAGTTATCTGACGGCGATCCATTCGGACCTCTACCGGCGCGAACACCTGCCGATCGACGTGGTGATCAGCCCCGAGCGCGAGGTCGCCGAGGCCGCGATGCAGCGGCTGGCGGCACCCGCCGCCTTCGACACCGAGAGCTTCATGGACGGCAAGGTGCAGCTTCTGGGGCTGCTGCTTGAGCCCGACTGCCCGGTGATCAACACGCCGCTGCGCCAACTTACGGATCTTTTCTCGACCCTGCGGGCGCGGGTCGTGGGCGTGCGGCGCGAAGGCACGCTGTTTTCGCCGAAACCGGCTGATCAGCTGTTCCCCGACGACCAGATATATGTCTTCAGCCACCTGGAGGACGTGGACAGGACGCTGGAGATTTTCGGCAAATCCACCAAGAAGCAGGAGCGGGTGGTCATCATCGGCGGCGGTAACGTCGGCATGGGCGTCGCCCGCCGGCTGGAAGAGGGCGCCCAGCGGGTGCGCGCCAAGGTGATCGAGAAAAGCCGCGCCCAGGCCGAGCGGGCGGCCGATGCGCTGGAGCGTACGATCGTGCTGCATGGCGACGGCATGGACATGGCGCTGCTGAACGAGGCCAGCATCGACCGCGCCGACGCGGTGCTGGTGGTGACCGATGACGACAAGACCAACCTGCTGGCCGCGGTGCGTGCCAAGTCGGCGGGCTGCCCGATGGCGATCTGTCTGGTCAACGATCCGACGCTGGTGCCGATGATGGGGCCGCTGGGGATAGATGCCTATATCAACCCGCGCGCCACCACCGTCAGCTCGATCCTGCGCCATATCCGGCATGGCCGGGTGCGCGGCGTCTATTCCATCGGGGACGCCGAGGCCGAGGTGATCGAGGCGCAGGTGCTCTCCACCTCGCCGATCTCGGGCCGACAGGTGCGCGAGATCGACTTTCCCGAAGGGGTCCTGG
>JBAVQZ010000285.1:0-11808 GCA_049694515.1 Paracoccaceae bacterium
CTCGGACCCCTCGGGCGTCTCGGGCTCGGGCGCGTCGGCGGACGTGCCCGGCGCGGCTTCCTCCGCGGTGTCCATTACCGCCGCTTCCGGCGCGGCGCTGTCGGCGGCGTCGGTTCCGGGCACCACCGCATCCACCGGCTTCACCTTCTCCCGCTCCCCCTTCTCGGCGCGGTAGCCCAGCCCCTGCATCAGGTCTGCGAACTGTTCCAGCGTCATGCCTGTGATCGACAGCATGTCGGGCGTCGCCTCGAACCCGCCGCGACTGTCCTGGGCGCGCAGAAGATCGGCCAGACGCTCCAGCATGTCGATACGGATCGCCCGCCCTCCCGCCTGCCGGTAACCCGAGAAGGTGTGATAGCCCTGCGGCGCGTCCTTCACGACCGGGATCGTCACCAGGCCCGGCGGCGGGCTTTCGGGGAACTCGTCAAGGCCGTTGGACAGCGCCCAGAGCACGAGCCGCAGCCGCGTCGGCGCGGGCTTCAGAAGCAGCGGCATGAAGACGGTGAACTGACCGAAGCGGATGCCATGCTTGCGCAGGCTGCCGCGTGCATCCTGGTCCAGCTCTTTCACCTCGCCCGCCACCTGGTCGCGCGGGACGATGCCGAACCCTTCGACCATGCGGAAGGCAAAACCGCGCGCCAGCCCGCTCAACGCCTCGTCGCGCTGAAGGCCCACCAGCGGCTCGAACAGCGTCGCGACCTTTCGGTCTATGAAATGCTGAAGGCGACGGCGGACCTTTTCGGCCACGTCGGGACCGGCCTCTTCGTCGACGAAGGCCTCGACCTGCGGGCGCAGCGGCTCGGGACCCGCGACAAGCTTGCCCACCGCGTTCTCGCCCCACATCAGGCCGCCCTGCTCGGTGAAGTCGATCTCGGTGTCCGGTGCGTTGTAGAAACGGTCGGCGCGCAGATGGAATTCGGGCTTCAGGGCGGCCAGACTGGCCTGTCGCAGGGTCCGGGCCTCGTCTGGGCTGCTGCTGGCGTCCTGGCGGAAGCGGAAACCGTCCAGACGGCCGACGAACTGTTCCTCGACCGTCACTTCACCCTTGTCGTTCACATCGGCCACCAGGCCCTCCTTCTGCTTCAACCGGCGAAGCAGTACGCTGGTCCGCCGGTCAACAAATCTGCTGGTCAGCGCGCCGTGCAGCGCGTCCGACAGGCGATCTTCTACCGCGCGTGTCGCGTTCCGCCAATGAGATTCGTCATCGACCCAGCCCTTTCGCTGCGCGACATATGTCCATGTACGGATATAGGCCAGACGTTTCGACAACGTGTCAATATCGCCGTCGGTCCGGTCGATACGCCTGACCTGGCGCGCAAGCCAGTCATCCGGCACCCGGCCGCCGTCATGCAGGAAACCGAAGATCCGCTCCAGCAGCGCGGCATGCTCGGTGGCCGAGATGCCGCGGAAATCGGGGATGCGGCAGACGTCCCACAACAGGCGCACGTCCGGTGCGGTCGTAACCCTGCTGGCGATCTGGGGAAGATCGGCCAACGCCCGCAGCGCGTGCAGGTCGTCGGCCTCGCGCGCGCGGGTCAGCCATTCGTCCTCGGTGCCCGTCTCCAGCGAGGCGATCAGCCGGTCGGGCGAGCCGAAATCGAGGGCCTCGTTGCGCCATTGCAGCTTGCGGATCGGGGTGAAGCGATGCGCGGTGATTGCCCCCACGACGCCTTCGTCCAGCGGCGGCGCCTCGCCCGTCACGCCGAAGGTGCCGTGCCGCATATGCCGCCCTGCCCGCCCGGCGATCTGCGCCAGTTCGTTGGGTTGAAGCGGGCGCATCCGGCGTCCGTCGAACTTGCTCAGCCCCGAAAAGGCGACATGGTTGATATCCAGGTTCAGCCCCATCCCGATGGCATCCGTCGCCACCAGGTAGTCAACCTCGCCATTCTGATAGAGCGCCACCTGTGCGTTGCGCGTGCGTGGGCTCAGCGCACCCATCACCACCGCGCAGCCGCCCTTCTGGCGGCGGATCAGCTCGGCAATGGCATATACATTTTCAACCGAAAAACCGACAATTGCGGCCCGTGGTGGCATTCTGCTTATCTTTTTCGAACCTGCATAGGTCAAATCCGAAAATCGCTCGCGATGCATGAACTGAACGCCCGGCACCTGGGCGGCGATCGCGCCGCGCATGGTGTCCGCGCCCAGCAGCAGCGTTTCATGCAGGCCGCGGGCGCGCAGCAGCCGGTCGGTGAAGACATGCCCGCGCTCGGGGTCGGCGCAAAGCTGGATCTCGTCGACGGCGACGAAATCGGCGCCGATCTCCAGCGGCATCGCCTCGACCGTGCAGACCCAGTACTGTGTGCGCTCGGGCACGATCCGCTCTTCGCCGGTGACCAGCGCGACGACCGACGGGCCGCGCAGCGCCACGATGCGGTCATAGACTTCGCGCGCCAGAAGGCGCAGCGGCAGACCGATCACCCCGGTGCGGTGCGCCAGCATCCTCTCGATGGCGTAATGTGTCTTGCCGGTGTTGGTCGGCCCGAGGACCGCCGTGACCCGCGCCTGCTGCCGCATGGTTCTGCCCTTATCAGAGTGTGACGCCGGACGTTGCCGTCTCGAGCCGCTCAAGGGCCTTGTTCAGGTCCGGCTCGTGAGGATGGATGTCATGGGCGGCGCGATAGGCTTCCAGCGCCTCGTCGGGGTGGTTCGCCTCTTCCAGGATGGCGCCCAGCCCCATCAGCGCGGCGAAGTGATGCGGATTGAGCGCCAGCGCATGACGGATGTCCGCCAGCGCCGGGCCGTAACGGCCTTCGCGGAAGAAAGCGGTGGCGCGGGCGTTGTAGCCCTCGGCGAAATCCGGGGCATGGTCGATCAGGGCCGAGAAATGCTCGATCGCGATCTGCAGATCGTCCGCGTCCATCGCCTCGCGGCCGCGCTGCAGCAGAAGATCCATCGCCGGCGAGCCGGATTTGGACCATTCGGTCATGATGTCCTGCTCGACCTGTTTCCAGTTGGGCAGGTCGGGCTGGCGCAGCTCCTCAAGCAGGCTCAACGCGCGCGGCGACGACGAATCGGCGAGCGCGGGCACGACATACAGCGCGGCCAGCAGAAATGCCGCCACGACAGGATTGAGAAATCTCTTCCGAACCACCATAACTGCCAAGGTAACGCATCGGCGGGGAAAACCAATAGCCCCCCGGCTCACATTCGGAGGATCGCGATGAGCGACGTGGTAGAGGCGGCAGTCAAGACGCTGAACGAGAAACTGACAGGCGGCTTCGACGGCACCGCCAAATTCGTCATCGAGGGCGAAGGCAGCGTCTTTGTGGACGAGACCGGCGCGCGCGCCGGCGACGAGGAGGCCGACGTGACGCTGACCGCCGATGCCGACACGTTCGAGGCGATGCTTTCAGGCGATCTGAACCCCACATCCGCCTTCATGAGCGGCAAGCTTTCGGTCGATGGCGACATGGGGCTGGCGATGAAGCTTGGCGCGGCGATCGGCTGAGCCATGCAACGCGCGCCATTCTTCGCTGACATGGCGGACGGCCCCGAAGGCGGAGCGGCCTTCTGGTTGACCACCGAGGATCGCGTGCGTCTGAGGATCGGCGTCTGGCCCGGCGGGCAAAACGGCACGGTGCTGCTGTTTCCCGGCCGCAGCGAATATGTCGAGAAGTACGGCCGCGCGGCGCGGGACCTGTTGCAGCGCGGCTTTTCGCTTCTCGTGATAGACTGGCGCGGCCAGGGGCTGGCCGACAGGCTGATCGACGACCCGGATGTCGGCCATGTCGCAAGGTTCACGGACTACCAGCACGACGTGGCGGCGGTGATGGACGCCCTGCCCGGACTCGACCTTCCCGGCCCGCACCATCTCCTGTCACACTCCATGGGCGGAGCGATTGCGCTACGGGCGCTGCTGAATGGCCTTCCGGTTCGCGCCGCCGTCTTTTCGGCCCCGATGTGGAACATTCACATGTCTCCGCTGATGCGTCCGGCGGCCCGCGCGCTGAGCTTCGTCAGCCGGCCGCTCGGCTTCGGTGCCAGCTTCGCGCCCGGCACCAACGGCGCGAACACCTATGTCGCCGCCACGTCATTCAAGGACAACGCGCTGACATCCGATGCCAACATGTACGCCTATATGAAAGAGCAGGCCGCGGCCCATCCCGAGCTGGCGCTCGGCGGGCCGAGCCTGGCCTGGGTGCACGAGGCGATGCGCGAAACGCTGGACCTTGCGGCGCGGCCCTCGCCCCCCGTGCCGGCCCTGACCTTCCTCGGCGCGGAGGAAAGCATCGTCTCCCCCGATGCGATCCGCGAGCGCATGGCACGCTGGCCCGGCGGCAGTCTTGTCGAGGTTCCCGGCGCGCGCCACGAAGTGATGATGGAAACGCCGGAAATCCGGTCGCGGATCTTCGACCAGACCTGCGCGTTTTTCGCCAAGGCACCGGCGCGCGGTTCAGGGTTGTCGGCCAGCGCCTGAGCGGCTTTGGCTTGAACCTGCCCCCAAGGCCTGCCTATGTCATGGCCAAACAGCATGAAAGGTTGCAAGATGCGTATCGCTCCCGCCCCCGTTTTCGATGCCAACGCCAATGCCGAAGGCAAGTTCGGCGACCTGCCGGAATGGGATCTCAGCGACCTCTACACCGCCCCCGATGCGCCGGAGCTGAAGCGCGACATGGACTGGCTGGAAAGCGCATGCGCCTCGTTCGCCGAAGATTACGAGGGCAAGCTGGCCGACCTAGACGCCAAGGGGATGCTGGATTGCGTCCTGCGTTATGAGCGGATCGACGTGGTGGGCGGGCGCATCATGTCCTTCGCGGGGCTGCGCTATTACCAGAACACCACCGACTCGGAACGGGCCAAGTTCCTTTCCGACTGCCAGGATCGGATCACCACCTTCACCACGCCGCTGGTGTTCTTCTCGCTGGAGATCAACCGGATCGACGACGACAAGCTTGACGCGCTTTTCGCCGAGAATGCCGAGCTGGCCCGCTACAAGCCGATCTTCGAACGTCTGCGCGCCATGCGCCCCTATCAGCTGTCCGACGAGCTGGAGAGGTTCCTGCACGATCAGTCGGTCGTCGGCGCCACGGCCTGGAACAAGCTTTTCGACGAGACGATGGCCGGGCTGTCATTCACCGTGAATGACGAGGAACTGACCATCGAGGGCACGCTGAACCTTCTGACCGACCCAGAGCGGCCAAAGCGCGAGGCCGCCGCGCGGGAACTGGCCCGCGTCTTCGGCGCCAATGTCCGGCTGTTCTCGCGCGTTCACAACACGCTGACCAAGGAAAAGGCGGTCGAGGACCGCTGGCGCGGCATGCCCACGCCGCAGACCGGGCGCCATCTGGCCAACCATGTCGAGCCCGAGGTCGTCGAAGCGCTGCGCAACGCCGTGGTCGCGGCCTATCCGAAGCTCTCGCACCGCTACTACGCGCTGAAAGCGAAATGGCTGGGCCTCGACAAGCTGGAGATATGGGACCGCAACGCGCCCCTGCCCATCGAGCCGCCGAAAACCGTCGACTGGAAAACCGCGCGCGGCATGGTGATGGACGCCTATGCCGGTTTCTCGCCCCGCATGGCCGAGATCGCCGAGCCGTTCTTCGACAAGGGCTGGATCGACGCGGGCGTGAAGCCCGGAAAGGCGCCGGGCGCCTTCGCGCATCCCACCGTGGTGGACGTGCACCCCTATGTGATGTTGAACTATCTGGGCAAGCCGCGCGACGTGATGACCCTGGCGCATGAGCTGGGCCACGGGGTGCACCAGGTGCTGGCCGCCGACCAGGGCGAATTGCTGTCATCCACCCCGCTGACACTGGCCGAAACGGCAAGCGTCTTCGGCGAGATGCTGACCTTCCGCAAGTTGCTGGAGAACGCGAAGACGGATGCCGAGAAGAAGACTCTTCTGGCCGGCAAGGTCGAGGACATGATCAACACGGTGGTGCGCCAGATCGCCTTCTACGATTTCGAGTGCAAGCTGCACGAAGCGCGCCGCGCCGGCGAACTGACGCCGGACGACATCAACGCGCTGTGGATGTCGGTGCAGGCCGAGTCTCTGGGACCCGTGTTCAACTTCATGGACGGGTACGAGACATTCTGGACCTATGTCCCGCATTTCGTCCACTCGCCCTTCTACGTCTATGCCTATGCCTTCGGCGACGGGCTGGTGAACGCGCTTTACGCGGTTTACGAAGAGGGCGATCCGGACTTCCAGGAGAAGTATTTCACGATGCTGAAAGCAGGCGGCTCGAAGCACCACAAGGAGCTCCTGGCGCCCTTCGGGCTGGACGCCTCCGACCCGAAATTCTGGGACAAGGGGCTGAGCATGATCTCGGGGATGATCGACGAGCTGGAGGCGATGGAGGGCTGATACCGCCCCGGCTCACTTCGCGGCGGTCTTCTTGTCCTTCTTGGCGCAATAGTCCCAGTGCTTGCAGATCAAGGCCGGCGTGTATCGCTGCACCGTCTTCTTTATGCTGCGCGATGTGACGCTGTCGGGGTTCTTGTAGCTCAACGTGAACGTCACGTTGCGCGCCATCCATTTTCGGTCGATCCGCGCCTCGCAAACGCCGCGCATCTCGCGATCGACGGTCTTGCAGGCGGTTTTCAGGTTCTTCTCGTACTCCTTCAGCGCTTTGCCGGCCTCGTTTGCCGCGTCGCCGATATCCTTGCCGGTGTCGATCGCGATCTTGAGGCGGTTCACCGATTTCTTCAAAGGCTTGGGGATCTCGCCGCCCATTTTCTCGATCTGCTTGAAGAAGCTCTGAACCTGCTTGAGCTCCTTCTGCATCTTCTTGATGTCTTTCTCGGTCAGGCCGTCATCCGCCATGTCTCCTCCTCTCCGGCGTGCGTGTCCATGAACGCCCGACAGGGTGAAGGTCAGCGGGGGCGGCTGTCAAACCGCCCGCGATAGCCGGACCGGCGCCGCGTCTAGCGCCAGGCGCTCCATGGGAAGGGTTTGTCCTCGCTCTCGCCCGCCTCGAAACGCGCCGTCATCGCCATCCAGTTGCCCAACGCCTTGCCGAACCCGGCGATATGACGGTTCCTTTCCCGCGCGAACAGCATCCAGCCGAACTGAAGCACGGCACAGGCGACGAGTACCGTCTGCGCGATCGAGAACAGCACCAACAGAACCAGCATCATCAGCCCGCGCATCCAGATCGAGTTGCGCTCGAACCGCTCGGGCGTCGTCTCGAGTTCTTCTTCCATCTCTGTCTCCAACGTCAAAATACGATCACGTCGTTGAAATGGGCAGGCAGGTCGATCGGTGCAACCTTCAGGAGGTCCTTATTCAACTCGCCCGACATCGCCGCGCTGAGCGCCGGGTCGAGAATGCGGCGCAGCACGCCCAGCATCTTTGGCGGGGCGGCGAGAACGGCCCGGTCATAACCCCCCTGCGCCCAGCGCGCTCGCGCCATCTCGGCCACGTCCTCGGCAAAACGGTCCCGGTCGTGCTCGCGCTCGGTCGTGCTCCGGTCGAGGCCGTGGCGCGCCATGCCGGGCCCGGCCCTGGACCGGCCGGTGGTGTCGGCATAGCGGGTCTGTTTCGCCCGGGCGAGGGTCTCGAGTTCTTCCAGTCCACGGCCCGGGCCGTGATTCTCGAGGATACGGGCTTCGTGTTCATTGGCGATAAGAACGAGGGTGCGTTTCGGTTTCATGGCCGCTCCGGTGCAGTTCATCCGCGCCGGAGTTCAGCACGATCCGATTGTCTGCACATTGACCCAGCGCAACACCCTCAGCCGGCCGCGTCGAAAACCCGGTCGATCATCGCCTGCGTCCCGCGGGAAAACTCCAGCGGGCAGGCGTATGGCACACCGTCGCGCACCGAGCGGCAGAACGCCTCCACCTGCAGCACATACTGGTTGGCGGCCGGGAAGATCTCGACCTGCGTCGGGCCGCCGCCCCGGCGATGCTCTATCCGCGCCTCGCCGAACACCCCGGCGTTGAACGGCGCCGACAGGCGGATCACGCCCTCGGTGCCGTGAAACAGCATTTCCTGCCAAGGCTGCATCCGCATCGACAGGACCGAGAAAAAGCTGAAGCCGTCGAACTGCGCGCTGACTTCGGCTTTCACGTCCACACCGTTCTCGAGCGTCAGGACCGCCGCGACATCCTGCGGTTCTTGCCCGGTGGCGAAGCGCGTGGAGCCGAAGGTATAGACCCCGATATCGCGCACGCCGCCGCCGCCGGTTTCGGGCTTGTTCCGGATATTGCCCGGGTCGCCGGAATTGTCGAAGCTGAAGATGCCGTTCACATGCCGCAGACGGCCGACGGCGCCATCGGCCAGCAACTCCCTCACCCGCTGCCATTGCGGATGATGCACGATCATGTAGGCCTCGGCCGCCAGCAACCCGGATCTGTCGCGCAGCGCGATCAGCTCGTCTATCTCGTCCGCCTTCATCGCGATGGGCTTTTCACACAGGACGTGCTTGCCCGCCTCCAGCGCCTTTTTCGTCCATTCGACATGCATGCTGTTGGGCAGCGGGATATAGACCGCGTCGATTTGCGGATCGGACAAAAGCGCATCATAGCTGTCGTGGACAGAAATATCCGGGCAGAAGGAACGAAATCCCGCCGCCTTTTCGGGCGAGCGCGTGGCGATGGCCGCCAGTTTCGCGCCGCGCGCCGCGTGGATCGCCGGCGCCATGTGCTCCTCGGCGAATTTGGCGGCGCCCAGCACGCCCCAGCGGATCGGATCGGACATCGTTGCAGCTCCCTCTTTCGCTGCAGGCTAGCGAAACCTGGCCCGCGCCGAAAGGGGATTGCGCGCCGAAAGATCAGGCCGGAACCGGGATGCCCTTCTCTTTCGCCAGTTCCTTCATCCGCTTCTGGAGCTTTTCGAAGGCGCGCACTTCAATCTGTCGGATACGTTCGCGGCTGACATCGTACTGGCCCGAAAGCTCCTCCAGCGTCACCGGCTGATCCTTCAACCGGCGCTGCATCAGGATGTCCTTCTCACGCTCGTTCAGAACGTCCATCGCCTCGGTAAGCATTTCGCGGCGGCTGTCCAGTTCGTCGCGGTTTGCATAGTCCTCGGCGGTATTCGCGCCCTCGTCCTCCAACCAGTCCTGCCACTGGGTCGAGGTGTCGCCCTCGGTTCCAACGGTCGCGTTGAGTGATGCATCGCCCCCCGACAACCGCCGGTTCATCGAGATCACCTCATCCTCGGTCACGTTCAGATCATGGGCGATCTGCTTGACGTTCTCGGGGCGCAGGTCGCCTTCCTCCAGCGCGCCGATGCGCGACTTGGCCTTGCGAAGATTGAAGAACAGCTTCTTCTGCGCGCTGGTCGTGCCCAGCTTCACCAGGCTCCACGAGCGCAGGATGTATTCCTGAATCGAGGCGCGGATCCACCACATCGCATAGGTGGCCAGGCGAAAGCCCTTTTCGGGATCGAACCGCTTGACCGCCTGCATGAGACCGACATTGGCCTCGGAAATCACCTCGGCCTGCGGCAGACCATAGCCGCGATAGCCCATCGCGATCTTCGCGGCCAGCCGCAGATGCGAAGTTACCATCTTGTGCGCCGCCTCGGTGTCCTGATGGTCCACCCACCGCTTGGCCAGCATGTATTCCTCTTCCGGCTCCAGCAGGGGAAACTTGCGAATTTCCTGGAGATAGCGGTTCAGCCCCTGTTCCGGGCTCGGTGCTGGAAGATTGCCGTAATTGTTCATCGTTCGTCCTCTGCTCCCTCGACGTCCTTTTAAAGGTAGAAACTGAACCGAGCGGTTCAAGTTCCGTCAGGTTCTTCAATTAAACAGGTAATGTGCAGAATTCTGTCGAAAAATCGTAAATATGTCGTCCTCTCACGGCATTGTGGTGGATGTTTCGCCCCGCAGCGCCGCGATTAGCGCCGCCATGTCGGCCGGAAGCGGCGCGGCGAAGGACAGGCTTTCGCCGGTTTCGGGATGGGTGAAGCCCAGAGTCGCGGCATGCAGCGCCTGGCGGGGGAAAACGGTTGCCGCGGCCACCGCGCCGGCCCCAAGCGCCTTTTCCGACAGCTTGCGCCGCCCGCCATAGGTCTGATCGCCGATCAGAGAGAACCCCGCATGCGCCATGTGAACGCGGATCTGATGCGTGCGGCCCGTCTCCAGCCAGCAATCCAGCAGCGCCGCCGCGCCGGGGGTGCCGAACGTCTCTTCGACGCGCGCCCGCGTGACCGCGTGCCGCCCGCCCGCGAATACCACGGCCTGTTTCTGCCGGTCCGTGCGGTGGCGGGCGAGCTGGGTGGTGATCTTCAGGATATTGCCCGGCTCGAAGCTGACACCCCGGACGCCGCGCAGGCGCGGATCGGCGGCATCGGGGACGCCGTGAACGACCGCCTTGTAATGCCTGTCAACGCTGTGCGCCTCGAACTGGGCGGCAAGCGCGGCGTGGGCCTTGTCGGTCTTTGCAGCGACGATCAGCCCCGAGGTGTCCTTGTCGATCCGATGCACGATTCCTGGCCGCTTTTCGCCGCCGATGCCCGAAAGCGTATCGCCGCAATGCGCCAGAAGCGCGTTGACCAGCGTGCCGCACGGCGTGCCCGGCGCGGGGTGAACGACCATGCCGACAGGTTTGTTCACGACGACCAGCGACGCGTCCTCGTAAACCACGTCCAGCTGGATCGCCTCGGGCAGTGTCTCGACCTCCTCGGCCTCGGCGAAGCCCAGCTCGATCACGTCGCCCTCGGCCACCTTCGCCCGCAGATCGGCCAGCACCTCGCCCCGGCGCGCGACTCCGCCCGCGGCGATAAGTTTGGCAAGGCGTGAACGCGAAAGGCCCGCTTCCTCTGGAACGTCGCGCGAAAGCGCCTTATCAAGGCGGGCGGGCGGATTTGGCCCGATGACCACCGAGAGGCGGCGCGAGATGGACATGGACGAGGCTCCGATACCGGGGAGCGAACCCCCCAACCTGCGGTTTCTGCGTATCCTCGTGACGGTGCTGACCGCAACGATGATCCTGGGCGTTGTAGTGCTGATCGCGCTGGTTGTCATCCGCCTGCCGGGCACGAATCGCCCTCCCCTGCCCGACAGCATCACGTTGCCCTCCGGCACCACTGCGACGGCCTTCACGCGCGGTGCGGGATGGTATGCGGTCGTCACCCAGGACCAGCGCATCCTGATCCTAGATGCGAAGACCGGCGATCTGCGGCAGGAAATACGGATCGAAGCTGGAAACTAGGGTCGCACGATCACGCCCTGCGAACAGCTTGGCACCGTCGCCGCGTGGAGAATCGGTTCATGTTCCGGTTCCGGACTTACTGGGTCTTTTTCAGCGCCTCGTTGCTGATTTT
The DNA here is from genome assembly GCA_049694515.1 of Paracoccaceae bacterium. Taxonomy (GTDB): domain Bacteria; phylum Pseudomonadota; class Alphaproteobacteria; order Rhodobacterales; family Rhodobacteraceae; genus JADQCB01. The sequence continues at coordinate 11,216 of JBAVQZ010000285.1, forward strand.
CATCAGCTTTCCGGTCTCGGCGGTGTATTGCTCCATCGCCGTCTTGAAAAAACGCGACTGGATTTCCGCCAGCCTGTCCATATCCCTGCAATGCAGAATCTCGTGCTGGGTTTTAACGTCCTCCTGAAGGCGTTTGCTCATGAACTCGGCAACCTCGGCGCTGTAACGGGTCATCGTCTCCATCATCGCCGTGCCGAACAAGCCCATCATGCCCAAACCGTCCGCCTGGGCAGCGTTTAAGCTTGTAATCGGGCCCTTTTCGGCCTCTTTCGATTTGTCGGTCTGTGCCATGGCTGATCCTCCCGTGGATTCCTGTGTCTTTTTTACTGCGCGATTCACTACAACAGTTTGCACTGGCGGGAATTGACCCCGATCAATGAACAATCATTCCTTCGTGCGGTCCGCGCCTTCCCGCCGATTGCACCGGACCTCGGGCACGCGGCCGCCTTGAACGCGGACCCGACCCCGTGCCATGCCTGTCACGCGCATGTCGCGCGCAAGGGGCAAGAGGCGCCGGATGGACGAGTTCACACGATTTGCAGTCTACCATGCGCCGCGCCCCGGCCCGCTGGCCGATTTCGGGGCCGCATGGC